>NZ_JBBEGC010000182.1:0-11799 GCF_037401995.1 Saccharothrix sp. CCNWYY140 | reverse complement strand
AAAGAAACCGAGGCCCTTCCCGTGGTCGCTGCCGCTTGGCGGAACGCAAGAGCGTGCCGCCTTCGGCGGAAAAGCGGCGCGTTCCGCGCGGAAAAGCACGCGGCGGTCTAGTGGTGGGTCGGGCGAACCTGCGGCCGGCGGTTCGGGTCCCGGCCGCACGTCAAGATCGACGACGCGTCACCTGATCCCTCACCGTCCACGACCAGTGACCGAGTTGCGCATCACTCGTCTACGCGGACTCGCGGCGCACCAAGACCGTCGGCAGCACCTCTCGGCGTGCGCGGATGGGTTCCTCGCGCAGCAGGCGCAGCAGGTGGGTCACCATGTGGCGCACCTGGTTGCTGGTGTCCTGCTGCACGCTGGTCAGCGGTGGCACGGTGTGGGGTGCGATCATCGGGTGGTCGTCGAAGCCCACCACGGCCACGTCTTCCGGGACCCGCTTGCCCGCCTCGCGCAGGGCGTCCAACGCGCCCGCGGCCATCAGGTCGCTGGCGATGAAGACGGCGTCCAGGTCCGGGACGCGCCCCAGCAACGCGGCCATCGCCTTCTTGCCGCCCTCGCGGGTGAAGCCGCCGTTTTCGGTCAGCAGTTCGACGTCCGCGTCCGTGGCGTCGGTCGCCGAGCGCCAGCCGGCCAGGCGGTCCATCGCCGAGTGCTCGTCGAGCGGGCCGGTGACGTGTGCGATCCGCTTGCGGCCCAACGAGAGGAGGTGTTCGGTGGCGAGTACGCCGCCGCCCTCGTTGTCGTGGTCGACCAAGTGCATCCCGCGCAGCGGACCCCACGGCCGGCCCGCGTAGACCACCGGCAGGGACAGCTTGCGCGCCAACGCGGGCAGCTGGTCGCCCTTGTGCGGCGCGAACATCAGGGCGCCGTCGACGTGTCCGCCCGCCAGGAAGCGTTCGGCGCGGGCCATGTCCTCGGTGGAGTGCACGAGCAGCAGCACCATCTGCGCGTCGGCGTCGGCCAGTGACCGCGCGGCCGACCGGATCAGCCACGCGAAGTGCGGGTCGTCGAAAATTTTCGGTTCCGGCTCGGAGAACACCACGGCGACCGCGCCGGTGCGACGGGTCACCAACGCCCGCGCGGCCTGGTTGGGTTGGTACCCCAGCGCCAAGACCGCCGCCGTCACCGCCTCGTGCGCCTCCGGGCTGACCCTGGGCGAGGCGTTGAGCACGCGCGAGGCCGTCGCCCGGGACACGCCCGCCCGCGCCGCCACGTCCTCCAGCGTGGGTCGGGTGCCGGAGTGCGACTGGACGGACACGGGCACCAACTCCTCGAACGGCTCGCCGACCGGTCCAGCTTAGCCGGACGTCACCTGCTGGGAAGCGCTCTCAGCGCGGGACGACCCGACCGACACGCGCAGCAGGCCGTCCTCGCGCCGCGACGACGTGGGCAGGCCGGCCTTGGCCGCCGTGCGCAGCAGACCGGTCTCGGCGGTCAGGCACCAGCCGACCAGTTCGCGGTACCCGGCGGCGCGGGCGGTGCGGGCCAGGGCCAGCAGCAGGCCCGTGCCGACGCCCCGGCCCTGCCACGCGTCCTCCACCAGCAGCGACACCTCGGCACTGTCCGGTGTGGACATCGGGATCAGCTGGCCCATGCCGATCACGGCGTCGCCGCACTGCGCCAGCACCGTCGTGCCGCGCGGCGGAGCGAGCAGGCGGTGCAGCCAGCGGCGGGGCAGGGTGCGCACGCCCGAGTGGTAGCGGTTGAACAGGGTGCCCATCGAGCAACGGGTGTGCAGGGCGGCCACGGCGTCGGCGTCGCCGACCAGGCCGGGGCGCAGCACCACCGCCATGCCGTCGTCGGTCATCAGCGCGGTGGCCGTGGGCGCGCGGGCGCCGAGCAGTTCGACCAGCGCCTCCGCCCGCGCCACCTCGACCTGGGTGAACGGCGCCCACCCGCGCCGGGCCACCAGCGTCGCGTCCGCGGTCTCCAGCCGGATCTGGTGGTCGTTGACCTCCACGTCCCCGTCCGCGACCACGACGGAGTCCGCGCCCAGCACCGTGCGCACGGCGTCGCACACGCCGCCCGGCAGCCGCATCGCGTTGCCGGCCGCCCGCAGCGCGGCGGTGGGGCCGTCCACCAGGTCGCGCACGTCGGCGGCCGTGATGCCCACGCAGCGCCCGCCCTCGGCGCGGACCGCGGCCAGCAGGTCGGCGGGCAGCAGGCCGGGCGCGGCGCGCACCACCAGCTCGTCGATCACCCCGCCGGGCACGGGGATGACGGACAGGGCCAGCACGTTGCACGAGCGTTCGGCGAGCCGGATGGTCATGCGGGCCAGCGCGCCGGGGCTGTCGTCCAGCTCGACGCGCAGGCGCCAGGTCTTGGGTGTGGACTCCATGCGACCAGGCTGGCCGGGCCACGTTGCCGTGCGGGGACACCCGCGTAAACGTCCGCGAGACGGGCGTGTGACGTGAGCCGGCTCAGTCGCCCGGTCGGCTCAGTCGTCGCACTGCGGCGGCGGCAGCGGGTTGAGCGGGCCGCACGGCCACTCGGTCCTCTTGACCTTCGTCGTGGTCGGCGGGGGTGGCGGTGGCGGCGGCTGGGTGGTGGCCTGGGTCGTCGTCGGGGCGTCGGTGGTGGTCGTCGTCTTCGGCGCGGACGTCGAGGCCTTGGGCGCGGACGCCCCGTCGGTCGTCGGCGCGCTGGTCGGCTCGGTCGTCGCCGGCGGCGTGGACGAGCGGTTGGTGATCCACGTGGACGCGGGCGGTTCGGCCTTCTGGCCGTCGTCCACCCCGTGGATGTACACGCCCACCAGGACGCCGGTCAGCGCCGACGCCGCCACGGCCAGGCCGCACGCCGCCCACACCACCCGCACAGCCGACCCCCTCCGTCCCGACGTGAGCGGCAGAACAGTACCGCTTGATCGAGGAGGACCTACGCGGCCCAGGCCACCTCGACCGACTCGCCCAGCAGGTCCGCCTCCGCGACCACGGCTTTCCGCACCTTCGCGGTCAACGAGCGGAAGGGGTTCACAGTTATGTGCACCCGGCCGCCCTTGTGCTCCTGCGACCACACGCCCGCCATCAGCCCGTCCACCAGCAGGACCGGCGACAACCAGCCCTGCGGCCGGTAGACCAGCTCAGGCGCGCCGCCGGTCATCAGGTGCGCGGCGTGCTTGGTCGCCGCCACCACGTACTGGTCGAACGCCGGCAGCAGCCGCACGGTCCGCACCGGTTCGGCTTCCCGCAACGCTGTTACGAGGTCGGTCCGCGCGTAGCCCGGCGCGCCCTCGACGTCCACCGGGGTGAGCCGCTCGCCCAACGCCTTGACCACCCGACCGCCGTCGGCCGGGCTCACGCCCCACCAGCGCGCGAACTCCTCCCGCGTCGCGACGCCCTGCTGGGCCCACCACCGCAGCGCGATCTCCGGCATCGCGTCCGCCGGGGCCGGACCCACGTCGATCCACGTGTCCGGCCGGGTGAACCGCACCAGCTGGCCCTCGCCGGGGCCGAACACCAGCCTGCCCTGGAACGACGCCGGCTTGAGGTACGCGCCCCAGCTCTCCCGCAGCTTCTCGCCGATGTCCGCCGAGGTCCGGGCGGCCACCTCGTCGGCCAGCTCGGCCCGGGTCAGCACCCGGCCCTTCAACGCCTCCGACACGCCGTCCAGCAGCGCCTGCAACTCCTCGGCGGTGATGTGGAAATTCCGGTACCAGACCGGCTTGGTGTAGTGCCGGTAGGTCGCGAACCCCGCCTGCCACAACGGGTACTCGTCGGACCGCAGCAGGTGCAGGGTGCCGCGCATGGACCACGTCTTGACCAGCGCCCGGTCCTCCCACAGCGCCCGCTCCACGTAGTCGCCGGGCAGTCCTTCGACGCGTGCGTGCAGCGTGGCCTCCGCGGAGGACATGAGCTGAGCGTGCAGTCCGCACAGCTCCGATACCACGTCCAGCGCCTCCGCGGCCGGCCGCCGCACGTCCAGGCTGTGCGCGCGCGTGCGCCACGCGGCCACCTGCCCCCAGGTCAAGCTCACTCCGGATCCCTTTCGCGGACCGCGCGCTCGATGGCGGCGAGTCGTCGTTCCAAGTCGACCGTGCCCAGGACGCGGGCCAGCACGAGCGCCGCGCCGGACAGCCCCGCGACCAGCACCGAGCCGGTCAGGTGCCAGGTGGGCGCGTCGCCGGTGCAGGTGAAGACGTCGCCGAACTTCGCCGAGGAGCACGTCACGAACGGCACCGCCGCCAGTCCCACGCTCGCCGCCGCGACCCCGCCGAGCAGGGCCGAGCCGAATGTCCGCATCAGCGGGAACACGGCGTTGGCCGCGCCGACGGCGGCGATCGCGAACAGCAGCGGCACGGGGTGCGGGAACGGGCCGAGCGCGGCGCAGCCCACCATCAGCGCCGTCACGACCGCCAGTCCCGTCCGTTCACCCACCCGGCGACCCTAACTCGGTTCGACAGCGAGACGTCAGAAGTTCGTAAGGCGTTTCCGGGACTCTGAGGGGCGTCCGGTTCGTCACAGTGAGCACAAGCGACGAAACCGGAAGAGGCGAGAGGTCATGTCCAAGCGGGTTGTCCTGATCGGGGTGTCGGCGGTGCTGGTGGTCGCACTGGCGGTGGGGCTGTACTTGTTCCAGCCCTGGCGCCTGGTGACCAACCGGACGGCGGACGAGGCGCTGCTGGTGCCGGTGTCCACTTCGGAGACCACTCCGGCGAGCACGACCGCCGCCGCCGCCGCGACGACCACCACCACGGTGGCGGTGCCGGTGGGGCCGGTGGCGCTGGCGTCCGGACCGTTCCGGTCGCTGGAGCACGCGACCACGGGCAGCGCGTCCCTGGTGCGGCGGCCGGACGGCACGCACGCCGTGCAGTTCGAGGCGCTGGACACCAGCGACGGGCCGGACCTCTACGTGTACCTGTCGGACAAGGCGTCGGATTCACCCGAGGCGGCGTTCGGCTCCGGGTTCACCAGCCTGGGCAAGCTCAAGGCGAACCGGGGCAACCAGATCTACGACGTGCCCGCCGGGACGGACCTGGGGGTCGTCCGGAGCGTCGTGATCTGGTGCAAGAGGTTCTCCGCGGGCTTCGCGGTAGCACCGTTGGAACAGTCGTGACACACCGGGGAAACACCCGAGAAAGGTCTATACCACATATAGCCTTTTCGCAGTATTGACGCATCTGGTCTAGACCACTTAAAGTGGTTGGTGACACGGAAACGTCCCTCGTGGATGGGCGGGCGGATGCCCCATCCACGAGGAGCCGGCTCACTGGGGTGGGCCACCGATGGCGGCGGCGCGGTACCTTCTCTCTCCCCACACCGCGCCGCCGCCCTCGGCTGTGCGCGGTTCCTGCCACACTGTGAGTGATGCTCACGAGGACCATCGCGATCCACTACGTCAAGGCGGCGCTGCGCGGTGCCCGGCGCCACGGCCACGACGTGTCCGTCCTGCTCGCCGCCGCCGGCATCCCCGAGGCGCTGCTGGCCGACGACCGCGCGCGGGTGACGCCCGCCCAGTACTCCCGGCTCATCCAGACGCTGTGGGAGGTGCTGGACGACGAGTTCATGGGCTTCGGGCCGCAGCGCAGCAAGCGCGGGACGTTCCCGACCATGTGCCTGCTCGCGGTGCACTGCTCGTCGCTGGAGGACGCGCTGCGGCGCGGCCTGGCGTTCTACGCGCTGTTCGACGTGCGGCCGGAGATGACGCTGGGGGAGCGCGCCGGCGTCGCCAGGTTCACCCTGGCCACCGACGGCGTGGACGACCCGGACCGGTTCCTGGTGGAGTCGCTGCTGGTGCTGTGGCACCGGTTCTCGTCGTGGCTGATCGGCCGGCGCATCCCGCTGCGCGGGGTGGAACTGGCCTACCCCGAGCCGCCGCACGCGGCCGAGTACCACCTGATCTTCGGGTGCCCGCTGCGGTTCGGCGCGCCGGAGACCGTGCTGGCCTTCGACACCCGGTTCCTGCGGATGCCGGTGGTGCAGGACGAGGCCGCGCTGCGCCGGTTCCTGCGCAACTCGCCCGGTGAGCTGCTGTCCCGGCGCGACTACGGCGCGGACTTCTCCAGCCAGGTGCGGCGGATGCTCGGCGGGGGCGTGGTGGGCCTGGACGCGGTGGCGGCGCGGCTGGGCGTCTCGGCGCCGACCCTGCGCCGGAAGCTGGCGGCGGAGGGGACGTCGTTCCGCGAGGTGCGCGAGCAGCTGCTGCGGGACCAGGCGGTGGCCAGCCTCGTGCGGGGCGGGGAGTCGGTGGAGGAGTTGGCGTTGCGGCTGGGGTTCTCCGAGGCCAGCGCCTTTCACCGGGCGTTCAAGCGCTGGACGGGCAACAGTCCTGGCGCCTACCGGACCGGTGCTGCTACCCAGTAGTGCGGCCGGGCGCACTTGCTCCGAATGGCCGGTGTTCCGCCAAGCACCAACCAGGTTGGCTGGCAGCGGGTAATTCATTCACCACACTGCGGGAGTCCCCGTGCCCAGACGCCTCCGACCCCTCGCGGTCGCCGCCGTCCTGACCCTCGTCCCCCTCACCCCCGCCCACGCCGCGCCCGACCTGCCCGACGCGCCCGCCGCCCGGTCGGCCGTCGAGCAGCGCATCGAGACCGCCCGCACCACCCGACCGGTCGCGCCGGGCGTCGAGCTGAGCTCCTTCGACTGGTACGAACCCGGTGACGCGGGCGGGTGGGTGCGCGGCGACGCCCTCACCGTCGACCTCACCCGGGGCACCCGCGTCGACTACCTGCACCCCGGCCAGGTCACCCAGGCCGAACCCCTGTCCGCGCAAGCCGCCCGCACCCGCGCGGTCGCGGCGGTCAACGGCGACTTCTTCGACATCAACAACTCCAACGCGCCCGAGGGCGTCGGCGTCCAGGACGGCCGCACGGTCAAGTCGCCCACCGCGAACCACCGCCGGGCGGTCGGCATCGACGCGGCGGGCGTCGGGCGGGTCATGGACGTGCTGTTCGACGGCCGGATCACCCGCGAGGACGGCACCACCGTCCCGTTGCAGCAGCTCAACAGCGCCTCGCTGGCCACGAACGGCATCGGCGTGTTCACCCCGCTGTGGGGCTCCTACAGCCGGTCCCGCGCGGTCCGGGGCGCCACGAAGGTCGCGGAAGTGGTGGTGCGCGGCGACATCGTCACCGAGCACCGCACGACCGCCGGCGACGACCCGATCCCCGCGGACGGGTTCGTCCTGGTGGGCCGGGAGTCCGGCGCCGACACGCTCGCGGCGTTGGAGATCGGCCGGAAGGTCACCGTCGACTACACGACCAAGGCCCAGGACGGCACCGCCCTGAAGGCGGCGATCGGCGGCAACCAGTTGCTGGTCAAGGACGGCCAGGTGGTCGCGCCCGACGACCCGCTGCACCCGCGCACGGCGGTCGGGTTCTCGGCGGACGGCAAGAAGATGTTCCTGCTCACCGTGGACGGCCGGCAGGCGCCCTTCCTGCTCGGGCTGAACCTCAAGGACATGGCGTCGATCCTCAAGGAGATGGGCGCGCACAACGCCCTCAACCTCGACGGCGGCGGCTCGTCCACCCTGCTGGCCCGCACGCCCGGCACGGAGGCCGTGACCGTGGAGAACACGCCGTCCGACGGCGGGGAACGCCCGGTGCCCAACGGGCTCGCGCTCTACGCGCCGGAGGGCAGTGGGAACCTGGTCGGCTTCTGGACCCGCACCGCCATCGACCCGCGCCGCGCGCCCGGCGCCGACACCGTCCCCGGCGGGCACCCCGAGCGGGTGTTCCCCGGCCTGACCCGGCGGCTGGTCGCCGACGGCTACGACGAGACCTACGGCCCCGCCCGCGACGCCGCGCACTCGTGGCACTCGACGCGGCCGTTCGTCGGGCACGTCCGCGACGGCGTCTTCCGGGGCCTCACCCCCGGCAGCACCAAGGCTGTCGCCCGGCGCGGCGGGATCACCGGCGAGGTCGAGCTGACCGTCCTCGGGCCGCTGAGCCGCCTGTCCGCCACCACCAACCGGCTGAGCCTGACCACGACCGGCGCGTTCGGGGTGATCGGCCACGACCCGGACGGCTTCACCGCGCCCATCGAGCCCGACGACGTGACCCTGGACTACGACCGTTCCGTCGTGGACATCGCCCCGGGCTCGAACGGCTTGTTCACCGTCACCGCGCGTCGATCCGGTGCCACCACGGTGATCGCGCGGGTCGGGCAGCAGGAGGTGCGGGTGGCCGTGACCGTGGGCCTGGAGGAGAAGCTTGTCGCGGGCTTCGACGACGGCGCGTCCTGGACGTTCGGCTCGGCGCGCGGCTCGGGCTCGGTCACGCCGGTCCCGGACGGGCACACCGGCGCGGGCCTCAAGATCTCGTACGACTTCAGCCAGTCCACCGGGACGCGCACTGCCTACGCGATCCCGCCCAAGCCGATCGTGGTCGAGGGCCAGCCGCTCGCGCTGGGGGCGTGGGTGTACGGGCACGGTCGCGGCGAGTGGACGGCGTTCACCGTGACCGACAACGCGGGCCTGACGAGATCGCTCTACGGCCCGTACATCACGTGGACGGGTTGGCGTTATCTGGAGGTTCCGGTACCCGCCGGTCTGGCTTTCCCGTTGCGCATCAACAGGTTCTACACCATCGAGACCAAGGCCGACCGCCAGTACAAGGGCGAAGTGCTCGTCGACGACATCGTCGCCAAGGTCCCACCTGCCATCGATCTCCCTGCCGCCGCACCGATCGAGGACCGGGTCGTGGTCCGCGACGGCACGGTGGACGACCGGCCGTGGCGGTTCGCGGTGATGTCCGACGCCCAGTTCGTGGCCCGCAACCCGGACAGCGACCTCGTCCGCTCCGCACGCCGCACCTTGCGCGAGATCAAGGCGCAGAAGCCGGACTTCGTCGTCATCAACGGCGACTTCGTGGACGAGGCCGCGCCCGCCGACCTGGCCCTGGCCCGGCGGATCCTCACCGAGGAGTTGGGCGACGAGCTGCCCTGGTACTACGTGCCGGGCAACCACGAGATCATGGGTCCGGGCACCATCGACAACTTCCGCCGCGAATTCGGTGCCACGAACCGGACGTTCGACCACAAGGGCACGAGGTTCGTGCTGCTGGACTCGTCCACCGGCACCGTCCGCGGCGGCGGTTTCAGCCAGGCCACCATGCTCCGGGACGCCTTGCGCGACCACGGGAACGTCGACTCGGTCGTGGTCATGGAACACCACCCGCCCCGCGATCCCACACCCACCAAGGGCAGCCAGCTCAACGACCGCCTCGAAGCGGACATGGTCGAGGACTGGCTGTCGGAGTTCCGCCGCACCACCGGCAAGGGCGCGATGTTCATCGGCGCGCACGTGGGCGTGTTCCACGCGTCCAGAGTGGACGGTGTGCCGTACCTGATCAACGGCAACTCCGGCAAGTCCCCGGCCGAGGGCGGCTTCTCCGGCTGGACCCTGCTCGGCGTCGACCCGCACCGCCCCGACTGGATCGCCGCCGAGATCCGCCCCCACGTGGACACCCTCACCCTGACCACACCCGACCACCTCACCGCGGGAGTACCGGCGGACATCACCGCGACCCTCACGCAAGGCACCCGCCAAGTCCCCGTCCGCTACCCGGTGAGCGCCGACTGGACCGCCTCACCCAACGTCCACATCGGCGAGGCAACCGGCCTGCGCCCTTGGCACGCGGCCTGGCTGAACCCGGACACCGGCCGCCTCACCACCTTCCGAGCCGCCCGCATCTCCCTGTCCGTGACCGTCAACGGCACCACCCAACGCAAGGACTTGACCGTCTCCTGGCCGCAATGGGGCTACAAGGCCGCCTGACCAGCTCCGCTTGACGCAACCGGACGGTTGCCATACTTTGGCAACCGTCCGGTTGCACCACATGTGGAGGAAGTCATGGGTTTCCCCGACCGCATCGAGCGCACCGTCGAGGTCGCGCAACCGCCCGGCCGGGTCTGGGCGGCGCTCACCACGGCCGAGGGCTTGGCGTCCTGGTTCGGCGAACGCGCGAACATCGACCTGCGCCCCGGCGGCGAGGCGAAGATGTCGTGGGACAGCGGCGACGCCGTCGAGATGCGGGTGGAGCGCGTAGAGGAGCCCTCGGTGTTCGGTTTCACCTGGCGCATGCACGGCATGCCCGAGGACGACCCGCGCCGCACGTACGTCGAGTTCACCCTCGAACCCATCGAGTCCGGCACCCGCCTGACCGTGGTCGAGTCCGGTTTCGCCCAGCTGCCCGAGAACTGCCACGGCAAGGCGTACGACGCCCACAGCCAGGGCTGGAAGAGCGAGCTGGGCCAGCTCGTCGACCTGCTCGATGCGGCCTGACGCGGAGGCGATCGCCGAACAGGTCTTCACCGCCCTCGCCGACCCGACGAGGCGGTCGATCCTGGCCGCCCTCGCCACGGGCGGCCCCGCCACGGCCACCGACCTGGCCGACCGCCTGCCCATCACCAGACAGGCGATCGCCAAACACCTGGCCCTGCTGGCGGAAACCGGCCTGGTCACCCCGGAACCCGGCGAACGCCGCCGCGTCCGCTACCGCCTGGACTCGGCCCCGATGCAGGTGGCCCAACAGTTCCTGGCGGCCCTGGCCCGCGATTGGGACGGCCCCCTGGCCGCCCTCAAGAACCACTTGGAGAGCCAATGACCAGCTTCACCATGACCTTGGCGGTCCCCCAGCCTCCCGAAGAGGTCTTCACCGCCGTGTCCAACGCCCGCCGCTGGTGGTCAGAAGACATAGAAGGCGACACCACCACCGATTTCACCTACCACTACCAAGACCTGCACCGCTGCCGCATCAAGGTCACCGAGCTGGCACCCACCACCATCTCGTGGCAGGTCCTGGAAAACCACTTCGCCTTCACCGAAGACCAAACGGAGTGGACCAACACCACAATCACCTTCGACATCGCAGAAACCTCAACGGGAACCATCCTCACTTTCACCCACCACGGCCTGATCCCAACCCACGAGTGCTACACCGTCTGCGACAACGCATGGCGCTTCTACATCGGCACCAGCCTGCACAACCTCATCACCACCGGTGAAGGCACCCCCAACACCGGCCAAACCAACCACGTCCCACCCTTGGCAGGTACCCGATGAAACCCCCCAAGATCGTCACCGCAGAAGAGTGGGAAGCCCACCGTCAAGCCCTCTTGGTCAAGGAAAAGGAACTAACCAGGGCAAAAGACGCCCTGGCCGCAGAACGCCGCCGAATGCCCTGGCTACCCGTAACCAAGCAATACGCGTTCGACACGTCCACAGGCCCCAAAACCCTCTTGGACCTCTTCGAAGGCCGCCGCCAACTGATCATCTACCGAGCCTTCATGGACCCAGGCGTACACGGCTGGCCAGACCACGGCTGCAAGGGCTGCTCGATGGTAGCGGACCAGGTAGCCCACCCAACCCACCTGCACAACCGAAACACCACTCTGGCTTTCGTATCGAGGGGCACCCAGCCAGACCTAGAACGCATCAAGTCGAGGATGGGCTGGTCCACCATCCCGTGGCACACCATCACCGACGACTTCGACACCGACTTCGGCGTCAACGAATGGCACGGCACCAACGCCTTCATCCGCGAGGAAGACAAGATCTACCGAACCTACTTCATCAACAACCGCGGCGACGAGTCAATGGGTGGCACCTGGGCCTACCTGGACATCACGGCCTTGGGCCGCCAGGAAACCTGGGAAGACTCCCCAGAGGGCTACCCCCAAACCCCGCCCTACCAGTGGTGGACCTGGCACGACGAACCAACAAACTGACAAACACCCCCACAAAACACCTCGCCCCACCCCACCGCCGCCAGCAGGCCTGCTTTCACGAAGCTGCCGCACGGCACACCTCTGCCTGGGCTTCTTGCTTGTGTCATCCCCGTATGGCCTGCCCGAAGGG
>NZ_JBBEGC010000181.1:0-11811 GCF_037401995.1 Saccharothrix sp. CCNWYY140 | reverse complement strand
AAGAAGCCCAAGTTGAGTTGTGTCCTCCTCGGTGGACTGCCGCTTGCCGGCTCCGCCGAAGAACCCGCGCTGCGCGCCAACGCGGCCCGCGCCCCACGCGCTGCGCGCACCCCACGCGCTGCGCGCATCCCTCTTTTCGCGCGGCGCGTGGGTTGGTTGGTGTGGTGTTAGTCGGTGTTGCAGGCGGTGCGGTCGGAGCGGGTGTAGCGGAGGTAGTGCAGGGCTGCTTCGGCTTCTTTGTTGCCGTTTGCGGCTGCTGCTGTCAGGTCTGCGTGGGCCTGGTAGCGGGAATCTGGTGGGGACTCCGGGTTCGTCAGCAGGGCCACTGCCTCGTCTGGGGTCACGTTGTAAGGATAGGCGGCTCCCCGGGCCGGGACTGCCATCACCGGCGCGGGGAGCCGCGGGGCTGGGAACGGTCGTCAGGAGCAGGCCGTGCCGTTCAAGGTGGGAGACGTGAACGGAGGGGTGCTTCCCGAGTAGCTCGCCTGGTAGCCGATGGTCGCGGTGCCACCGGTGGCGAGGTTGCCGTTCCAGGACGCGTTGCCGACGCGGACCACGTCGCCGCTGTCGGTCCACGTCCCGTTCCAGCCCTGGGTGACGGTCACGCCGGGGGCGGAGAAGGTCAGGGTCCAGCCGTTGATCGGCGCGCCCCGGTTCTCGATCACGATCTCCCCGGTGTAACCGCCCGACCACGCGCTTGTCACGCGGTGCCGCACCGCGCACCCGTTGCCGGGGTTGGGCGTGGTCGTGGTGGTTGTGGTGCTGGTGGTGGTTGTGGTTGTGGTGCTTGTGGTGGTGCTGGTGGGGCCTGCGGCGATGGCCAGCTCGTATGCCCGTTGTGGGACGAACTGGCCGGCTGCGGCGATGCAGCCGTCCGCCTCGCCTGGCAGCTTGATCCACAGGTGGGCGTCGATGCGGGCGTCGCCGGTGTTGGTGGTGCTTGGCGTGCCGATCGCGCGGCCGGCCGGGTCGCACCACTCGCTGCCCGCGGGGCCGTTGCCGTTGCGGCTGGTGTCGATCACGGCCTTGAGGCGCGAGTCGCCCAGGGCGTTGAGGATGTTGTGCGCGTAGGCGGTCTCCGTGCTGGTGTAGCGGTAGTTGGAGACGTTGAGGCTGATGCCGTCCGCGCTGTTGGAGATGTCGACGCTGCGCAGTCGGTTGGCCGCCTCGGAGGCGCCGAGCCAGCCCGAGTGGCCGATGTCGATGTAGACCTTGGCCTGCGACGAACCGGACTTGAGCTTCTTGCCCGCGTACGAGATCGACGCCCGGGTCTCGTTCTGCTGGTCGGCCGACTGGCAGTTGGTCATGATCGGCAGCACGTCCGGTTCCAGCACGATCGACGCCCGCCGACCGCCCAGGCCCGCCGCCACCTGGTCCACCCAGGCCCGGTACTCGGCGTGCGAGCGGGCGCCGCCGCCGCTCGCGCCGCCGCAGTCGCGGTTGGGGATGTTGTAGACGACGAGGATCGGGATCTTGCCCGCTGCCGCCGCCGCGCCCACGAAGGAGTCCACCTCGGCGCGGACCGTCGAGGTGTTGCTCGTGGTGTACCAGCGGGCCTGCGGGACCGAGGCGATCCGGTCGCGGATCACCGGGGTCCGCGAGTCGCCCGGGTTGGCCGCGACCCACTTCGCCGCGCCGGTGTTCGGGTCCACGTAGAAAGCCGAGTCGGCCGCGTGCGCGGCGGTCACCCCGCCGCTCAGGGCCAGCGCCGCCGCGCCCGCCACCAGGGCGCTGGACAGCGCACCCGCGGCTGCCGCTTTGCCTTTCCTCATCGCCATCCTTCCGCCGACGTCGATGTCGGGAGGAGCCCTCGCCTATTGGGAGCGCTCCCAGTCGGCGGCACTGTAACCATTCCGAAGGCGTCGGCAAAAGGGGTAACCGCCTGCGGTCGTCGGCCGCAGCACGTTGATCGTCTTCACGGTCGGTGGATCGAAGCGCGTCGATTCGACGGCGTGAACGCGCTCGTCAGCGCCTTGCAACGTTACAACGGCACGCTGAGTAGGCATTTTCCGGGCACATTGCTCCATTCCGGTCTGTTGAGACGTCGTCGAACGCCGATCGGGGTCGATTCGCGAATTGCGGCATTCGGTGCAGCTCTGCGACGGCATTCGGCGCATTGGGCTGCGGGCTGCGGTTCAGCCCCTTTTCACGGTGTTGCGTTGCGGTTACAGTCCCTCGCTGGGAGCGCTCCCAGAATCCCCTGCTTCCTGGAGGCACCGCATGCGACGACGCATGTCCGGTGCGGCGGCCGGCACGCTCGCGGTGCTGGTCGGCGCGCTGACGCTCACCCCCCTGGCACCCGTGGCCACCGCCGCGCCGGCGTTCAACTACGGCGAGGCGTTGCAGAAGTCGATCTGGTTCTACGACGCCCAACGCTCCGGCGACCTGCCCGCCGACAACCGCGTGAACTGGCGCGGCGACTCGGCGATGCGCGACGGCTCGGACGTCGGGCTCGACCTGACCGGCGGGTTCTACGACGCCGGCGACCACGTCAAGTTCGGCCTGCCCTTCGGCGCGTCCATGACCATGCTGGCGTGGGGCGCGGTGGAGAACCGCGACGCCTACGAGGGTTCCGGGCAGCTCAAGCACCTCCTGTCCAACCTCAAGTGGGGCACCGACTGGATCGTCAAGGCGCACCCGTCGCCCAACGTGGTCTACGGCCAGGTCGGCGCGGGCAACCCCGACCACGCCTGGTGGGGCCCCGCCGAGGTGATGCGGATGGCGCGCCCGTCGTACAAAGTGGACGCCTCCTGCCCCGGCTCCGACCTCGCCGGCGAGTACGCCGCCGCGCTGGCCGCGTCGTCGATGGTCTTCAAGCCCACCGACCCGACCTACGCCGCGACGCTGCTCACCCACGCCAAGCAGCTGTACACCTTCGCCGACACCTACCGCGGCAAGTACAGCTCCTGCATCACCGACGCCGCGAGCTTCTACAACTCGTGGAGCGGCTACCAGGACGAGCTGGTGTGGGGCGCGATCTGGCTCTACCGCGCGACCGGTGACGCCGCCTACCTGACCAAGGCCAAGACCGAGTACCCGAAGCTGGGCACCGAACCGCAGAGCACCACGCGGTCCTACAAGTGGACGATCGCGTGGGACGACAAGTCCTACGGCGCCTACGCCCTGCTGGCCAAGCTGACCGGCGAGGCCGAGTACGTCGCCGACGCCAACCGCTGGCTGGACTACTGGACCACCGGCTACAACGGCAACCGGATCCGCTACTCGCCCGGCGGCCAAGCCGTCCTGGACACCTGGGGTTCGCTGCGGTACGCGGCCAACACGGCGTTCGTCGCCCTGCTCTACAGCGACTGGCTGCGCACCACCGACGCCACCCGCGCCGCGACCTACCACGACTTCGGCGTCAAGCAGATCAACTACGCGCTGGGCGACAACCCGCGCAGTTCCAGCTACGTCGTCGGTTTCGGCGCCAACCCGCCGCGCAACCCGCACCACCGCACCGCGCACGGCGCGTGGGCCGACAGCATCCAGGAACCGGCCATCAGCCGGCACACCCTCTACGGCGCGCTGGTCGGCGGACCGAGCACCAACGACGACCGGTACACCGACAGCCGCCAGGACTACGTGGCCAACGAGGTCGCGCTGGACTACAACGCGGCCTTCACCGGCGCGCTGGCCCGCCTGTACAAGGAGTACGGCGGCGCCCCGCTGGCGAACTTCCCGGTCGCCGAGACCCCGGACGGCCCGGAGCTGACCGTGCAGGCGTCGGTCAGCCAGTCGTCGACGCAGTTCACCGAGGTGAAGGCGTTCATCCTGAACAAGACCGCGTGGCCCGCCCGCACCTTCAACGGCTCGCTGCGCTACTACTTCACCCTCGACGGCTCGACCACGCCCGAGCAGATCACCGTCACCACGAACTACAACCAGTGCGGCACGGCGTCCGGCCCGACCAGGTTCAGCGGCAACGTCTTCTACGTGGACATCCCGTGCCCGGACGTCTACCCGGGAGGCCAGTCCGCGTTCCGGCACGAGGTGCAGTTCCGCATCGCCAGCGCCGGCACCTGGGACCCGACCAACGACTGGTCCTACACCGGCCTCGGCTCGGGCAACACCGTGGTGCAGACCGACCGGCTGGTGCTGCGCGAGAACGGCGCCGTCCAGTGGGGCAAGGAGCCCGGTGAGGTCCCGGTCGACCGCGAGGCCCCGACCGTCCCGAGTGGACTGACCGCGGCGACGATCACCGGGTCCAGCGCCACGCTGACGTGGACGGCGTCCACGGACAACGTCGCCGTCGCCGGCTACGACGTGCTGCGCCCGGACGGCACGGTGGCCGCCACCGCGAGCGGCACCACCGCCCAGGTCACCGGTCTCACCCCGGACACCTCGTACACGTTCTCGGTGCGCGCCAAGGACACCTCGGGCAACGTCTCGGCGGCGAGCACCGCGGTCACCTTCCGCACCAAGACCGGTTCGGTGACCGGCGGCCTGGTCGTGCAGCAGCGCGGCGACGGCAGCGCGACCTCGAACCAGATCGGCGCCACGCTGAACCTGGTCAACCGCGGCACCACCGCGGTCGCGCGGGACACCGTGACGCTGCGGTACTGGTTCACCGGTGACGCCGCGAACGCCAACTACCAGGTGTTCTGCGACTGGGCTGTGGTCGGCTGCGCCAACGTCCGCGCCACCGTGGTGAAGCTGGCGACCGCCCGCACCGGAGCGGACGCCTACCTCCAGGTCACCTTCACCGCCGGGACGCTCAACGCGGGCGCCCAGACCGGCGACGTCCAGCTCCGGATCGCCAAGACCGACTGGTCGTCGTTCAACCAGGCCAACGACCACAGCTACCGGGTCAGCTCCTCGCTGACCGACTTCGACCGCGTCACCGCGCACACCGGCGGCGCGCTCGTCTGGGGCGTCGAGCCCTAGCCACGAACCTCGGCACGGGGCGTTCTGCGCGCCCAGGCGTCCCGTGCCGATACCAACCCCACCGCCCTTTGCAGGCTCGCGGATCAATGGCTGATCCGTGCAGGAGGAGGACGCATGAGGTACCGCACCAGAGCCGGACGGTCGCGCAGTCGACCGCTCGCGCTGATCGCGGCGGCGGCGACCGCCGCAGGCATGATGCCGCTTGTGGCACCAGCCGCGCACGCCGCGGTGACGTGCACGGTCGAGTACAAGGTGACCAACCAGTGGCAGGGCGGGTTCGGCGCCAACGTCACCATCAAGAACTCGGGCGACCCTGTTAACAACTGGCGCCTCACGTGGACCTTCCCGGACGGCCAGCGCGTTCAGCAGGGCTGGAACGGCACGTTCAGCCAGAACGGTGCCGTGGTCACCGTGGCCGCGCCGTCCTGGGCGCCCAACCTGGGGACCGGCGCCGAGTACTCGGTGGGCTTCAACGGCTCGTGGACGACCCAGAACCGCGCGCCCGAGGACTTCGCGATCAACGGCACCCGGTGCACCGGCCCCAACGTCGCGCCCACGGTGGCGGTGAACTCGCCCACGGCCGGCCAGGCCTTCCAGTCCGGCCAGGCCATCCCGCTGGAGGCCACCGCGACCGACAGCGACGGCACCGTCAGCAAGGTCGACTTCCTGGCCGACGGCGTGGTCGTCGCGACCGACACCAGCGCCCCGTTCTCGGGTACGTGGACCGGCGCGTCGGTCGGTGAGCACGCCATCACCGCCCGCGCCACCGACAACAAGGGCGGCATCGGCAACTCCGCGCCGGTGGGCATCCGGGTGCTGGCCGGGCAGGCCGTCCAGATCAGCCCGCCGACGTTGAACGTGCGCCAGGGCGGCACGGCGACCTTCGCCGTCTCGCTGGCCACCGCGCCGGCGTCCAGCGTCACGGTGACCATCGGCCGCACGGCCGGCAGCACCGACCTGACCGCGGCCCCGACGTCGCTGACGTTCACGCCGACCAACTGGTCGACCAAGCAGAACGTCACCGTCACCTCGGCGGACAACGGCGGCGACCTGGCCTCCGCGACGTTCACCGCGAGCGCCACCGGCGTCACCTCGGCCACCGCCACGGTGACCGAGATCGCGAAGGGCTCGTCGGACTTCGCGCAGGCGTTCCTGGACCAGTACAACAAGATCCACGACCCGGCCAGCGGCTACTTCCGGACCTTCTCCGACGGTCTGAAGGTGCCCTACCACTCGGTCGAGACCCTGTTGGTCGAGGCGCCGGACCACGGTCACCAGACCACGTCCGAGGCGTTCAGCTACTACCTGTGGCTGGAGGCCAGCTACGGCCGGCTCACCGGCAACTGGACGTCGTTCAAGTCCGCGTGGGCGTCGATGGAGAAGTACATCATCCCGGCCACGGCGGACCAGCCGACCAACGACAAGTACAACCCGGCCAAGCCGGCGACCTACGCGCCCGAGCACGCGCGCATGGACCTGTACCCGTCGCAGCTGGACAGCAACGTCCCGGTGGGTCAGGACCCGATCGCGAACGAGCTGAAGACCGCCTACGGCACGCCGGATATCTACGGCATGCACTGGCTGATGGACGTGGACAACACCCTCGGCTTCGGCCGGTGCGGTGACGGCACCAACACCGCGCCCGCGTACATCAACACCTACCAGCGCGGCTCGTCGGAGTCGGTGTGGGAGACCGTGCCGCAGCCTTCGTGCGACACGTTCAAGCACGGTGGCCCCAACGGCTTCCTCGACCTGTTCACCAAGGACTCGTCCTACGCCAAGCAGTGGAAGTACACCAACGCCCCGGACGCCGACGCGCGTGCGGTGCAGGTGGCGCTGCTGGCCCAGCAGTGGGCGACCGCGCAGGGCAAGAGCGCCGACATCGCCACCGAGGTCGGCAAGGCCGCCAAGATGGGCGACTACCTGCGCTACGCCATGTTCGACAAGTACTTCAAGAAGATCGGCAACTGCACCAACCCGGCCACCTGTGCGGCCGGGTCCGGCAAGGACAGCGCGCACTACCTGATGTCCTGGTACTACGCGTGGGGCGGCGCGACGGACACGTCGGCCGGCTGGGCGTGGCGCATCGGTGACGGCGCGTCGCACCAGGGTTACCAGAACCCGCTGGCGGCCTACGCGCTGTCGCAGGTGGCGGCGCTGAAGCCGAAGTCGGCGACCGGCCAGCAGGACTGGGCCAAGTCGCTGGAGCGCCAGCTGGAGGTCCTCCAGTGGTTGCAGTCCGCCGACGGCGGCATCGCCGGCGGTGTCACCAACACGTGGGAGGGTCAGTACGGCACGCCGCCGGCGGGCACGCCGACCTTCTACGGCATGTTCTACGACGCCCACCCGGTGTGGCGGGATCCGCCGTCGAACCGCTGGTTCGGCTTCCAGGTGTGGCAGATGGAGCGCACCGCGTCGCTGTACCAGATGACCGGTGACCCGCGCGCCAAGAAGATCCTCGACAAGTGGGTCCCGTGGGCGCTGGCCAACACCACCGTCGGCACCGGCGGCGCGTTCCAGATCCCGTCCGACCTGAGCTGGACCGGCGCGCCGGACAACTGGAACCCGACCTCGCCGGGCGCCAACGCGGGCCTGCGGGTGAGCGTGCTCAACCACACCCAGGACGTCGGTGTCGGCGCCTCGCTGGCCAAGACGCTGCTCAACTACGCGGCCAAGAGCGGCAACGCCGCCGCCAAGGCCACGGGTGAGGGTCTGCTGACGGCGCTGCTGTCGCACCAGACCACGAAGGGCATCGCCGTTCCGGAGACCCGTACCGACTACAACCGTTTCGACGACCCCTACAACTCGTCGACCGGTGAAGGCACGTACATCCCGCCGGGTTGGACGGGCAAGATGCCCAACGGCGACACCATCAACGGGACGTCGACGTTCCTGTCGATCCGCTCGTTCTTCAAGAACGACCCCGATTGGCCCAAGGTTCAGTCTTACCTGAACGGCGGGTCCGCGCCGACCTTCACCTACCACCGGTTCTGGGCGCAGGCCGAGATCGCCACGGCGTTCTCCCTGCACGCGGAGCTGTTCGGGTAAACCTCGAAGGTCGCCGTCGCCCCTCGCACACCGTGGTGCGAGGGGCGTTCGGCGTGCTTCGAGAATGGTGTCGAACGCGTTCGAGTCGAATCGTTCGAAACATTTCGGAGGTGTTGACGCCCGAGTGCGGCCTGTGCCACATTTCCGGTACTCCGGGTGCGGTTGTCACGCCGTTGGTCCCCGGCGGCGGATCGAATCGTTTCGAACCGCCGAGCAGTTCGTTCGAGCTATTCGACGATCTCGCGAGGTGTGCTGAAGGTGCTGCTCCCGTTCCGCGATCCGGCGCTGCCGCTGCCCGTCCGCGTGGCCGACCTGCTGGGCCGGCTCACCGACGAGGAGAAGGTGGCGATGCTGCACCAGCGCCAGCCCGCGGTGCCGCGCCTGGACGTCGAGGAGTTCCGCACCGGCACCGAGGCGCTGCACGGTGTCGCGTGGCTGGGCGAGGCCACGGTGTTCCCGCAGGCGATCGGGCTGGCGGCGTCGTGGAACCCGGACCTGGTGCACGCGGTGGGGACGGCGGTCGGCGTCGAGGCGCGCGGCTTCCACCACCGGGACCCGGTGTCGCACAGCCTGAACGTGTGGGCGCCCGTGGTGAACCCGTTGCGCGACCCGCGCTGGGGCCGCAACGAGGAGGGCTACTCCGAGGACCCGGTGCTCACGTCGGTGTTGGCGACCGCTTACGCGTCGGGCCTGCGCGGCGACCACCCGCGCTACCTGCGCACCGCGCCGACGCTCAAGCACTTCCTGGGCTACAACAACGAGACCGACCGGTGCGTCACGTCGTCGGACCTGCGGCCCAGGGTGCTGCACGAGTACGAGCTGCCGTGCTTCCTGGGGCCGCTGGCCGTCGCCGTGGCGGTGATGCCGTCCTACAACCTGGTCAACGGGCGTCCCGCGCACCTGAGCCCGTTGCTGGGCACCCTGCCGCCGGACGTGGCCGTGCTCAGCGACGCCTACGCGCCCTCGAACATCGCGGGGCTGCAAGGGTTCCTGCCCACCCAGGCGGAGGGGCACGCCGCCGCGCTCATCGCGGGCCTGGACAGCTTCACCGACCAGGGTGAGGACTCGACGCTGACGATCGAGAGCGTGACCACCGCGTTGAAGGACGGCTTGCTCACCTGGGACGTGGTGGACCGGGCAGTGGGTCGGGTGCTGGCGCTGCGGTTCCGGCTCGGCGAGTTCGACCCACCCGACGACAACCCGTACGCCGCCATCACGTCCGACGTCATCGGCACGCACGGCGAACTGGCTTTGGAGGCCGCACGGCAGGCAGTCGTGCTGCTGCGCAACGAGGATGTGCTTCCCCTCCCTCGCGGCCTGAAGCTGGCGATGATCGGTTCACACGCCGACGAGGTCTTCGAAGACTGGTACAGCGGCACCCTGCCCTACAAGACGACAGTCCTCAGTGGACTCTCCGAGTTCGCGTCGACCACGTACTGCGAGGGCGTGGACCGGGTGGCGTTCCGCGCCGCCGACGGCCGGTACCTGGGCGTGCGGGACGGGGTCGTGGGCCTGGGCGAGCGGGCCGAGTTCGACGTCTTCGACTGGGGCGACGGCGTGTGGACGCTGCGGCACGTCGGGACGCGCAAGTACCTGGGCGTGTCCGAGGAGGGCGACCTGGTGGCCGAGGCGGACGCGCCCGGCGGGTGGGACGTGCGCGAGCTGTTCGAGCCGCGCACGCAGGACGGTGGTGTCGTGCTCCACAACGTCGTGCACGGCACCGCGACCGAGATGTTCACCGTCGAGCCGGTGGTGGACGGGACCGCCGCGGCGGCGGAGGTGGCGGCCGAAGCCGACGCGGCGGTCGTGGTGGTGGGCAACGACCCGCACATCAACGGCCGGGAGACCCAGGACCGGACAGGGCTGGGTCTCCCGCAGGCCGACCTGGTCCGGGCCGTGCTCGCCGCCAACCCGCGCACCGTGCTCGTGCTGGTCAGCGGCTACCCGTACGCGCTGGACGTCGACGTGCCCGCGGTGGTGTGGACGGCGCACGGCGGGCAGGAGCAGGGGCGTGCGGTGGCCCAGGCGCTGGTGGGGGAGTACTCGCCGGCCGGGAGGCTCACCCAGACCTGGTACGCCTCCGACGCCGACCTGCCAGATCTGTTCGACTACGACATCATCCGGGCGGGTAGTACGTACCTGTACTTCGAGGGCGAACCGCTGTTCCCGTTCGGGCACGGCCTGAGCTACACGTCTTTTGAGTACGACAGTCCGAAGTGGACGGACGGTGTGTTGACGGTCGGCGTGACCAACACCGGCTCGGTGCCCGGGGCGGAGGTCGTCCAGCTGTACTCGACCGCGCTGGAGTCGCGCGTGCGACAACCGCTGCGCCGACTCCAGTCGTTCCGACGGGTGCACCTGGCACCGGGGGAGCGGCAGGTGGTGGAGCTGCCGGTCGAGCACCTGTGGCACTGGGACGTGGTGTCCGGTGGGAAGCTGGTCGAGGCGGGCCAGTACGAACTGCTGGTGGGGGCGTCCTCCCGGGACATCCGCGCCAGATTGGTCGTGGACGTGCCCGGCGACCTGGTCGCACGACGCTCGGGTGTGCTGCGGGCAGTGGACTTCGACGACTGCGACGGCGTGCGGCTGGTGGACGACACGGTCGTGTTCACCCGGGCCGGCGCGTGGATCTCTTTCCAGGACGTCACTCCAGAGCACCGGACGGCCCCGGAGGGAACACGCGTGGAGTCGGCCGACGGGGTGCTCACGGTGACCGCCGAACAAGCCGGTGTGCGCGTTGCGGAGGTGGGTTGATCTTGGTCACGATCGCCGATGTGGCAAGGCACGCGGGGGTCGCACCCAGCACGGTGTCCTACGCGCTGACCGGCCGCCGTTCCATCTCGCAGGCCACGAAGGCCCGCGTGGAGGCCAGCGTGCGAGCTTTGGGCTATCACCCACATGCGGGTGCGCGTTCGCTGGCTAGTAGTCGGGCCAACGTGCTCGCCTTGGTGGTTCCCATGCGCGAGGGCATGCACATGCCTGTGATGATGCAGTTCGTGGTCGCGGTGGCTGGCGCGGCTCGTCGGCACGAGCACGACGTCCTGTTGGTGACTGCGGACCAGGGTGCCGCCGGCCTGCGGAGGGTTGCCGGCAGTGCGCAGGTGGACGGCTTGTTGGTCATGGACGTGGAGATGCACGACGAGCGCGTGCCTGTGCTGCGGGAACTGGATCGGCCTTCGGTCCTCATTGGTTTCCCAGCTGATGCCGCAAGGCTGACGTGTGTGGACTTGGACTTCGCCGAGGCAGGTGCGAGGTGTGTGGACCACTTGGCAGACCTCGGCCACACGTCGGTGGCTTTGATCGGCGCTCCGCGCGCGGTGTACCAGCGTGACACCGGCTACGCCCATCGCACGATGGCTGGCTTTAGCGCGGCGGCGATGAGACGAGGGGTTTCATCGACGACGGTGCCTACGGAGACCGACCACGAGTCAGTGCATCGGACGGTGAGCGGGCTGCTGGAACGGCACCCGCAGTTGACCGGCTTGGTGGTGCACAACGAGGCTGCACTCCAGTCGGTGCTGGATGTACTGCGCTCCTTGGGGCGGCGCATCCCCGAGGACATCGCGGTGGTCGCGATCTGTCCGGACGACCAGGCCGAACGCCTCCATCCTGCGCTTACGTCGGTGCATGTGCCGGCGGAACAGCTGGGCCACCACGCAGTCGCCCTCCTCATGGCCAAACTCAACCGAGCCCCAACCCCCGCCTTGACCCTCCTCCCGCCTCGGCTGACAGAACGAACCAGCACCGCTCCCCACTAGCCCAGGCACTCACCCACCGCCCGAACACCACCCCGCCTCGCCCAAAGGGTGCTCCGCGCCGAAGGCGCGAGCCGAAGCGGCTAGCGCCCACGGGAAGGGCCTCGGTTTCTTTCCCCGTCCG
>NZ_JBBEGC010000180.1:0-11926 GCF_037401995.1 Saccharothrix sp. CCNWYY140 | reverse complement strand
TGCGAGGAACGAGCAAAAAGTTTTAGCGGCAACCCCCGGAAAATGTGGTTGGCTCCGCCAGGCCATACGGGGATGACGCAAAAAGCCCCCGCCCGTTCTTTCGCTTTGCGTCCATCCTTGGCGGCCTGCCCGCCGGCGAGGCGCTTTTAAGCACTTCAGCTCTTCAGCTCTTGATCTTCACAGGTAACAGCTACGCCGCGTGACCGATAAGGGGGCATGTACGTCGCTTCCGTCCGGCCGACCACCCACGTCCGGGGCAAGGTGCCAGGCACCGTCCTGGCCCTGGGCACCGTCAGTCTCCTCACCGACGTGTCGGCCGAGATGGTCACCGCGTTCATGCCCGTCTACCTGCTCTTCACGCTCCAGATGAGCTACGCGCAGTTCGGCCTCCTGGACGGTCTGTACACAGGCGCCACCGCCGTCCTCCGGCTCGTCGGCGGACACGTCTCCGACCGCACCCACCGCCACAAGGCGGTCGCGGCAACCGGTTACGGACTGTCCGCAGCGACCAAGCTGATCTTCCCCCTCGTCGGCGCGAACGCGTTCGGCATCGGCGCGACCCTGGCCGCCGACCGGGCCGGCAAGGGATTGCGCACCGCACCCCGGGACGCGCTGATCTCCCTGGCCACTCCCCCGGCGAGCCTCGGCACCGCGTTCGGCGTGCACCGCACGATGGACACGATCGGCGCTCTGCTCGGCCCGCTGGTCACGTTCCTCCTCCTCCAGCAGATCGGCATGGTCGCCGGCCCGGTCTTCGTGATCAGCGCGTGCTTCGCGGTGATCGGCCTGATCGTCCTCATCGCTTTCGTCCGGGAAAACCGCGACACCCGACCACAACGCGGCCCCCGCCCGTCCATCAAAGCCGGGTTGGCACTCCTCAAGGACGCCGGCTACCGCAAGGTCGCCATCCTCGCCGCCGTCCTGGGCCTGGCCACCCTCTCCGACGCGTTCGTCTTCATCCTGATCCAGAAGTCGACCGCCATCTCCCCCTCCTTCCTCCCCCTCCTCCCCCTGGGCACCGCACTCGTCTTCCTCCTGACCGCCACCCCCTTCGGCGTCCTGGCGGACAAGATCGGCCGCTGGCGCGTGTTCCTCGCCGGGCACGTGCTCCTGCTCGCCGTCTACGTCCTCCTCCTGGCCCCGGGCTCCGGCTACCTGGGCATGGCGATCGCGCTCCTCCTCCACGGCCTGTTCTACGCGGCCACAGACGGCGTCCTGTCCGCCCGGATCAGCACCCTCGTCCCCGAATCCTTGCGGGCTTCCGGCTTGTCCGTCATCCAAACCGGCCAGGCGCTCACCCGTCTGGTCTCTTCTGTGGCGTTCGGTTTTCTGCTCCAGTTCGCCGCTTTCGGCACCGCCGTGTCGTGCGCGATCGGCGCTCTCGTCCTCGCGTTGGCGGTTTCCTGGCGGATGAATTGACCGATCGCCACCCGAAACAGCACGCGAACCTTCACGCGAACCCCCACGTGAACCACCACTGAACCGATATCGTGGACGCTTCACCGGGTTCGGGGAGGAACCGCAGGAGCCGCCGTGAAGCGACCGTGGTGGGTCGTCCAGTTGTGGTGGGCCGCGCCGCTGTTGGTCGGCGTGTCCTGCTTCGTGATGTGGTTGCTCTTGCAGGGCAACAAGGGCGAGGGGATCGCCGACGCGGTGTCGCTCCTGGTCGGCACGGCGTCGCTGGTCGTCACCCTGCTGGGCTTCCAACACTCCAGCCACCTCCGCACGAGCACGAGCACGAGCGCGGGCACGACCGCGGACCGGCCCGCGCGCAAACCGCTGCCGCGCTGGACGTTCGCCGCCATCCCCGCCGCCCTCGGCGCACTGGCCGGGCTCGTGTTCTGGCTCGTCGTGGTCAAGCCGGACGTGCCGGTCACCGACCTGGTGGAGCTGACCGACGCGAAGGACCTGGCCGACGGTGAGGAGGCCGGGTTCCGGGTGCCCGGCACACCACCCCAACGGCGGTACCTGTTCATCACGCCGACCCTGGTCAACCGGGCGAAGGTCGGCGACTGCGTGGGCTCGGCGCGGATGACCGTCACGCTCGTCCGCGACGGCCGCAAGGACCAGCCGCTCGAGGACCGCCTGTCCGGCCGGGAGATCCGGCTCGACCTGGCCGGCACCACCCGCGAGGCACGCGTGCTGGTCACGCTCTCCATGCCCGACGAGGCCTGCCGCGTCGACCTCGGCATCACCGAAGCCGTTCTCTACAACTGAAGCCTCTACAACTGAAGCCACGCTCTACACCTGAGGGAGGACCACCGGCATGTGGAGACGGGCAGTCGCGCTCACCACCACCCTGTCGCTGCTCACGGCGTGCTCACTACCCCCGGCTCCGACATCGCCACCCGTCGCCTCCGACCGGCCGCTCAACGTCGGGGTCGGCACCGACATCCCGGGCTTGGCCGTGCTCAACGCCGACACCCACGAGCGGCGCGGTTTCGACGTCGACCTGTACCGGTGGCTGGCCCACAACACCTCGCCGGAGTTCACGCCGGTGGAGGTGGACGTGACCATCGCCGACCGGGTCAACGCCCTCGCGCAGGGCCGGGTGCAACTGGTCGTGCACACGTTCTCGATCACCGACGAGCGGCGCGGCAAGGTCGCGTTCGCCGGGCCGTACCTGCTGTCCAAGCAGGGCTTCCTGGTGCGCTCGGACTTCGACCAGCCGATCCGGACCCTCGACGACCTGGCCGGCCGCACGGTGTGCACCCAGTCCGGCAGCACCTCCTACGACCAGCTCACCACGGGCGCGCTGCGCAACCGGGTCACCACCACGACCGAGATCGGCACCCGGCAGTGCGTGGAGCGGTTGCTGCGCAAGGAGGTCGACGTGGCGTCCACCGACGAGGTCATCCTGCGGGGCTTCGCACGCCAGAACCCGGCGCTGAGGGTGCTGGACCTGACCTTCGGCGCACAGGAGCGCTACGGCGTCGGCCTGCCCAAGAACGACAAGGCGCTGTGCGAGCGGATCAGCGAGGGCATCAAGGGCTTCATCACCGACGGGGCCTGGGACCAGTTCTTCCGCGCCAACTTCGGAGACCTGGACCCCAGCGGCTACAAACCCGACCCCTTCCGGCTCGACCCGTGCACATAACGAGCCGAGCCGGAAGAGCCCGGCCTACAGCAACGCGATCGACCCGTGTGCCACCGACGGACCATGCGTGATGTCCCCGGCAAAGGCCGCCGTGTACCCCTGCAACAACGTCGCCAGCCCCACCAACAACGGCACGTTGGCATCACACGAAGCGAACCCCGAAGCGTTGGTCACCGCGGTGCACAACGCCTGCCCCTTCACCGTCCGGAACGCCACCGTCTTGCCCACCACCGGCCGCCCGGTGTGCGACTCGGTCAACGTGGCGTCCATGCTCCGCACGGTGAACCCGAGCAGCCGCAACTGCAACGTCGCCTTCCCACCAGCCAACTTCGTCGGCGCCGGCGGCACCCCGTGGATCGCGATACCCACCGGGTTGACACCCACCGGAATGGTATTCACCACCACCAGCCCAGCCGTGTCCACAATGGACACCGAGTTGCTACCGAAGTTCGTCACGTAGGCCCGACCACCATCCGGCGTCAGCGCCACACCGATCGGCCGATCGCCCACCCGAACCGCCACCACCGGCGCCATAGCCGCGATGTCAAGCACGGAAAGCGAGTCGTCCTCGCTGTTGGTCACGAACGCCCGAGCCCCATCCGGCGAGATCGCAACCCCGTGCGGGATGAAGCTGACCGGGATCGTCCCCAGCACACCATTCGTAGCCACGTCCACCACGGCCACGTTGTTGGAGAACTTGTTGACCACCAACAGCTTCGAACCATCCGGCGTCACAGCCACCGCGGTCGGCGTGTTCCCCGTGGCGATCTCCGTGACCTCGGTGTTGGTGAACGTGTCCACCACGGACACCGTCCCCGCACCCACCACGTCGTGCGCGACGAACAGCTTCTTGCCGTCAGGTGTGATGGCGACGCCGTCCGCGTTGGGACCGACGTCGATGGTCTCGGTCGTCGTCAACGTCGCCGCGTCCACCACGGACACCGTGCCGGCGCGGTAGTTCGACACGTACACGTGGCCGCCGCTGGGCGACACCACCACACCCGCCGGGCCGTCGCCGACCGGCACCGCCGCGTCGATCGTGTTGGTGGGCGTGTCGACGACCGTCAGCGTGTTGTTCCGAACGTTCGTCACATAGCCGCGCGCGCCGTCGAACGCGACGCCCACGCCGTAAGGCGAATCACCGCCCGCGTCGGTCAGGGTGCTGGTCAGGGTGTCGGTCGCCGTGTCCAGCACGGACACGCCACCGCCGTTGTTGGCGATGTAGCCCAGGACGCGGGTCGGCGCGGCGACAGCCGACGCGGACGGCACGAGCAGGGCGGCACCCAGGGCTGCGACACCGCACAGCGCGGGCACCTTGCGGATCGGTCTTAGCCGTTCTGTTCTGGGCACTTCGGCCTCCAAGTCGACTGGGGTCCCGCATTGCCCCAATCGCCGTAGCGCCCCGGTCTGTTAGCTAGAACCGGTACACGTGCACCTGGTACGGCCCGAAGTCGTCCACGATCTTTCCGTTCTCAATGGATACAGTCCGGTTCTCCCCCACCACTTCCGCACTCCCGGAAGCGACCGGTACCGCGATCTCCACCCGCGCCGAACCACTGCGCGGAACCTTCGTGTTCCCGTCGGTCTGCGCGATCACCCATTTGGCACCCGCAGCGTCCTTGTGCAGCACAGACACCGGGATCTCGTTGTCGCTCTTGGCCGTCACCCCCGGCAGGCTCGCCGCGTTGAGCACGGGCGCCAGCGACTTCAGGCGCGCGTTGACCTCCTTGACCTTCGCGGTGATCTCCGGACGGGTCAGCACACTGCTGTACTCGCCCTTGCCGTCGGTGTAGAAGCTGTGCGCGAAGTAGTTGATTCCCGTGGCGCCGTGGAGGATGGTGTTCCACACGGCGGATTCGACCTGGTCCGGTGTGATGGTTTCGCCGTGCGTGTGCGGGTGGCCGGTCTCGACGAACCCGTACAGCGGCTTGTCCGGCCCGCACCACTTGCGCATGGTGTCGATGACCTCGCCGTAGCTGAACGCGCCCACGCGGTCACCGCGGTCGGGGTGGGTCCACCCGTAGTAGTCCGCGGAGGCGATGTCCGCCGCCGAGCAATAGGTCTTCATGTCCTCTTCGTAGGACTTCTCGTGGTACCCGTACCCGACGCTGCCACCGGGGGTGCCCATCCACACGCCGAAGTTGATGTAGGTCGGGCGGGACGGGTCCTTGGCGCGGGTCTCGTCGGACTTCTTCAGGATCGCCGAGGGCTGCATCTCGGGGTGGAACACGTCGCCGTAGACCTTGTTCATGTCCGGCTCGTCCGCGACCAGGTAGCCCACGTAGTTGCGGGCGTGCGCGGTGTCGGCCAGCACGGTGTCCAGGCGCTTGGGGTCCAGGTAGACGCGCCAGTCGGTCTCGTGCAGCCCCTCCTGCCGGAGGTACCACCACTCGTCCTCCCACAGCCCGAGGCCGACGTCGATGCCGATCTCGGGGTAGGCCTTGCCGAGCTTGACGCCGTTCTCGACGCCCGAGGGGTCCTGCATCCACACCGTGATCGGGAAGACGTTCGGGTCGCCGGTCGGGTTCGGACCGTTGGCCCACTTCTTGTAGTAGTCGACCACCGGCGGCTTCGCGTCGGGCGACGGCGGCGGCGGTTCGGCTTCGGCCTTGCACGCGGAGGCGGTGAACAGAACGGCCAGCGCGACGAATCGGGCACGAGCCATGACGGTTGTCCTTAGTCCAGCGGTTGTGCAGTCCAGCGGTGCAGCTGTTGTGCGGTTCAGCGGCTTGCCAGCACCCGCTTCGCCTTCTCGAAGCCCTCCGGGCCGAGCACGCGCATCGCCGTGGTCTTCGCCAAGTATCTGGCCCCGTCACGGGCCACCCGCAAGGGATGTCCCACGAACCGGTCACGGGCCAGCACCCGGCGGTCGGGCTCCGGCACGTCGTCCAACGCGTCGCCGAACAGGCTCCGGTGGGGCGTCGGGGACACGAGCCGGCCGCGTGTGCGGTTGCTCACGTTCCCGCCGTGCACGACCTGGAGCCAGCCCGGCGCGCCGCCCACCGACACGACCTCGGCGTGCCGGTGCAGCCGGTTGTGCCAGTCGGCCCAACAGGTGATCGGCGCGTCCCAGGACTCCCGCATCGAGGCGAACGCGTTGTCCGGGTCGCGGTGCGCGTACAGCCCGGTCGGGCTCTTGACCAGGCCGTTCGCCAGGTACAGCGCGGTGCGCGGCGCGGTCGTGCGGACGGCCTGGAGGCGGGCGACGAAGTCCGCGGCCAGGCCGTCGTCGTTGTCGAGGTTGGTGGTCAGCAGCGCCTCGCCCCTGGTCGGGAAGAGCTTCGCGATGTCCTCCAGCAGCTCCTCGCGGCTGACCTGCTCCCGGAACACCGGCGTGTAGAACTCGCCGTGCTCGCGGATGCGGTCCTTGAGCCATTCGGGGCTCTCCGGGTCGAAGTAGATGATCCACCGGAAGTCCGCGGACGTCTGCGCGCGCACCGACGGCAGGCAGTACCGCTCGAACAGCCCGACGCGCTCGGTCAACCACCCCTCCCGCGCCCGGACGACGCTCTCCGCGCCGACCGAGGGCAGGTTGAAGCGCGTCAGAATGACGTGGTCCATCAACGACCCCTTCCCGTTGCCCGGTACATCGGGATCCAGCCCCCGCCGTTATCGTCGCCGCGTTAACGATCCGTGCTCGCGCGCGATGTGTAGGACGTGACTCAAGCCCCGACACGACCCACGGTCGACGTCGTCATCCCCTGCTACAACTACGCGAGGTTCCTGCGGGCCTGTGTGCGCAGCGTGTTGGACCAGCCCGGCGTGGACGTGCGGGTGCTGGTCATCGACGACACCTCCAGCGACGACACCCCCGAGGTCATGGCGGAGCTGATGGCCGCCGACCCCCGGGTCGAGGGCCGCCGCCACGAGGTCAACCAGGGCCACATCGCCACCTACAACGAGGGCCTGCTGGAGTGGGCCAAGGCCGACTACACCGTGCTGCTGTCCGCTGACGACCTGTTGGCGCCGGGCGCGCTCGCCCGTGCCGCCGAGGTCTTCGAGGCGAACCCGAACGTCGGCATGGTCTACGGGCGGGTGGTGTACTACTCCGACCACGACGACCTGCCCAAGATCGTCACTCCCCCGGCCGGCACGACGGTCTGGTCCGGTGTGGACTGGATCGAGAACCGTTGCCGCACCGGGCAGAACGTGCTGTCCTCGCCCGAGGCCGTGGTGCGCACGTCGGTGCAGCAGCAGGTCGGCGGCTACCGGCCGGACCTGCCGCACGCCGGCGACCTGGAGATGTGGATGCGGATCGCCGCCGTCTCCGACATCGGGTACGTGCGCGGCAAGCCCGCCGCGTACTACCGGGTGCACCAGCAGAGCATGTTCCGCACCCAGTTCTCGTCGGTGTTCGCCGACCTGGAGCAGCGACAGGCCGTGTTCGACCGGTTCTTCTCCGAGCACCCCGACCTGCCGCCGCGCCTGAAGCACCTGGCCAACCGGTCGATCGCCAAGGACGCCCTGTGGCGGGCGGTGCGCGCCTACGACCGGGACAAGCTGGCCGAGATCCCGGTCGAGGAGCTGGTCGCCTTCGCCAAGGGCGTCTACCCGCACACCGAGCGACTGCCCGAGTACCGGGCGTTGCGCCGGCGCAAGGCGCTGGGCGCCCGGCTGTGCAGCCGCACGCAGGTCTTCGTGGGCGCGCACCTGGTCAAGCGCGGGCGGGGTCTGGTCGGCAAGCAGGTCTGGAAGTGGCGCGGCCAGTGACCACGCTGGAGCGCAAGGTCACCTCGGCGATCCGGTGGAGCGCGATCAACAGCTTGCTCCAGCGGGTGTCGCAGGTCGGCGTCGGCGTCCTGCTGGCGCGGCTGATCGCGCCCGAGCAGTTCGGGGTGTTCGCGGTCGCGCTCGTGGTGCTCAACATCGTGATGAGCGTCAGCGAGATGGGCGTGAGCGTGGCCCTGGTCCGCACGGACGGGCCGGTCGACGGGATCGCGCCGACCGTGACCACGCTGTCGATCCTGTCCGGGTGCCTGCTGTGCGGCATCTGCGTGGTCGGCGCGCCGTTCTTCGCCGACGCGATGGGCACGCCGCAGGCCACGGGCGTGATCCAGCTCATGTCGGTGGCGCTGGTGATCGCGGGCGCCTCGGCCGTGCCGGGCGCGATGCTGCAACGGGAGTTGCGGCAGGACCACAAGTTCGCGGCGGACACGTCGGCGTTCGTCGTCGGCACCGCCGTCGTGGTGGTGCTGGCCCTGCTCGGGTTCGGGGCGTGGAGCCTGGCGTGGTCGCGCATCGCGACGAACCTGACCGCCGCCGTGGTGATGTTCGCGTTCACCAAGGAGCGCTACCGGCCGGGGTTCGACGCTCGACGCGCCCGTGAGGTGCTTGGGTTCGGGCTGCCGCTGGCCGGTGCGTCGCTGCTGATCTTCGGCGTGCTCAACGTCGACAGCATCATCGTCGGCAGTGTGCTGGGCACCGTGCCGCTGGGCTTCTACCTGCTGGCGACGAACCTGGCGAACTGGCCGGTGGGCGCGTTCTCGCAGCCCGTGCGCAGCGTGTCGCTGGCGGCGTTCTCCAAGCTGCGGGACGACCCGGAGGCGTTCCAGCGGGCTTTCGGGCGGGCGTTGGGCTTGTTGGCGCTGTTCACGGTGCCGGCGTGCGTGTTGTTGGCTTCGCTGGCCGATCCCCTGGTGCGCACGGTCTACGGTGAGCGGTGGGCGCCCACGGCGGCGGCCCTGGCGGCGTTGGTGCTGCTGGGCGCGATGCGGGTGGCGCTGGAGCTGGGGTACGACTACCTGGCCAGTGCCGGGCGGTCGCGCGCGATCCTGGTGATCCACATCGTGTGGTTGGTCGCGCTGGTGCCGCTGCTGGCGTTGGGCGCGCACCTGGACGGCATCCGCGGAGTGGCGCTGGCGCAGAGCGTCGTGGTGCTGGTGTTCATCGTGCCCGCGTACTTGATCGCGTTCCGGCCCTACGGGGTGCGGCCGGGGGCGTTGGGCGTGGCGGTCGCACGGCCGGTGCTCGGTGGCGTGGTCATGATCACCGTCGCCTTGGCCGTGCAGTGGTTCGTGGCGGACGCGTTGTGGCGCCTGCTGATCGGCGGGGTGCTGTCGCTGCTGGCCTACACCGCCGTCGTGTTCCCGCTGCGCCACGAGGCGCTGAGTCTGCTGCGAAGGGGTTAGCGTGAAGCCTGTCCAGGTGATCCGGCGTCGAGCGCACCAGGTCTCGCGGATCGTGCGGGAACAGGGCGTGCGCGGGTTCGGCGCCCGTGCCCTGCGCACGGCCGCCAAGCGCCTCGGCGCGGACTCCGAGGTCTTCCCCGTGCGCCTGGAGGACGTGCGCGCGGCGGACCTCGGCGAGCGCCGGCCCGTCGTGGTCCCGCCCGTCCCGGCGGACGGCTCGCTGACGATCAACTGGATCTGCACACCGCCCGCGCCGGGCTCCGGCGGCCACACCACGATGTTCAGGCTGGTCCAGCACCTGGAGTCGTTGGGCCACACGTGCCGGCTGTACCTGTACGACGTGTACGGCAGCCGGGCGGTCGACCACGAGCCGGTGATCCGGGCCGCCTACCCCGGTTTCCGCGGCCCGGTGCTGGACGTGACCGAGGGGATGGCCGACGCGCACGCGGTGTTCGCCACCGCGTGGATGACCGCGTACCCGGCCTTCAACGACCCTTGTGCCGGCAAGCGGTTCTACCTGGTGCAGGACTACGAGCCGTGGTTCTTCCCGGTGGGCGGGCTGTCGGCGCTGGCGGAGAACACCTACCGGATGGGCTTCCACGGCTTCACCGCCGGGCGGTTCCTGGCCGAGAAGCTGCGCGCGGACGTCGGGATGCCCGCGGACTGGTTCGACTTCGGCTGCGACGCCGACCGGTACCGGCTGCGGGAGGGCACCGCGCGGGACGGCGTGGTCTTCTACGCGCGCCGGCTGGCTCCGCGACGGGCGATCGAGGTCGGCCTGCTGGCCCTGGAGGTGTTCGCCGAGCGGCACCCGGACATCGCGATCCACACCTACGGCGAGAAGATCGGCTCGCTGGGGCCGAGGCACGTCGACCACGGCCTGGTGACGCCGGACCAGCTCAACGACATCTACAACCGGTGCTACGCCGGTCTGACGTTGTCGATGACCAACGTGTCGCTGGTGCCGCACGAGATGCTGGCGGCCGGCTGCATCCCCGTGGTCAACGAGGCACCCCACAACAGGGTCGTCCTTGACAACGACCACGTGCGCTACGCGCCTGCCACCCCGCACGACCTCGCCCGCGCACTGTCCGATGTGGTCACCACGCCCGATTTCGTCTCCGTGGCCCAAGCGGCGTCCGCCAGCGTGTCCGGCCGGTCGTGGGACGCCGCCGGGCACGAGCTGGAGAAGGTCCTGCGCCGCGAACTCCTCGTCTAGTTCTCCGCTGCTTCCTGGAAGTCGGCGATGGCACCGCCGTGGTCCCTCGCCCAGGCCGTCAACACCTCGATGGGCTCGACGAGGGTTCGGCCGAGGTCGGTGAGGTGGTACTCGACGTGGCGCGGGGCTGCGGCGTGGCGTTCGACCAGGCCGTACTGCTGGAGCCGGCGCAGCGTCTGGGTGAGGACCTTGCGCGAGACGCCTCCGATGAGGTCGACCAGCTCGCCGTGCCGGCGGGGTCGCTGGCTGAGCCCGAAGAGCACGAGCACGGCCCACTTGTCGGAGAGGATCTCGACCGCCAGGCGCGTGGGGCAGTCGGCGAGGAAGGCCGGTCCGGCGGCGTTCTGCATGGAACTCGAAGGTACCAGGAGGTAACCCAGGGCTTCGTAGCGTCTTTCGCGCAACCACCCGCGAAGGAGCCACACCATGCCACGAGTCGTCGTGTTCGACGAGTTCGGCGGACCCGAAGTCCTGCACGTCGTCGAGGAGCCGGTAGTCGAGCCCGCGCCAGGGGAGGTGCGGGTCAGGATCGAGGCGTTCGCCGTCAACCCGCTCGACCGGATGATGCGTTCCGGCACCTCGCCCGCACCCGTCCCCCTGCCCCGCGCCCGCCTCGGCGTCGAGGGGACCGGTGTCGTCGACGCGCTGGGCGCCGGGGTCACCGGGCTCGCGGTCGGCGATCCGGTCATCCTCACGGCCGTCCCGGACGCGAACACCCGGGGCAGCTACGCCGAGTACACCACCGTGCCCGCGAGCCGGGTCGTGGCCCGGCCGGCCGGGCTCGGGGTCACGGAGGCGGCGGCGATCTGGGTCGCGTACTCCACCGCGTACGGCGCGCTCGTCGAGAAGGCGGGGATGCGGCCTGGCGACCACGTCCTGATCACCGCCGCGTCCGGTGGCGTCGGGCGGGCGGCGGTGCAGATCGCCAACCAGCTCGGCGCGGTGCCCATCGCCGTCACCCGGCGCCCCGCGGAAACCGGTGCGGTCATCACCACTGACCAGGAGAACGTCGTCGAAGCCGTCCACCACCACACCGGCGGGGTCGGGGCCGACATCGTCTTGGACCTGGTCATGGGTCCCGGCCAGCCGGACCTGGTGCGGGCCGCCCGCCCCGGCGGAACCTTGGTCGCCGCGGGTTTCCTCGACCCCCGGCCCACGCCCTTCCCGACGGGCGCGCCGCTCACGGTCTTCAGCTACCGCAGCTTCGAACACACCCTCGATGCGGTCGTGGTGAAGCGCATGACGGCCTTCCTCAACGCTGGCATCCGCCTGGGTGCACTACGGCCCGCCATCGACACGGTGTTCACGTTCGACCAGGTAGTCGAGGCACATCGCCACCTGGAGAAGGGTCTCCACACCGGGAAGATCGTCGTCACGATCTAGACAAGTAATGCGCAGCGCTTTTCGCCGAAGGCGTCACGCCCGAAGGGCGGGGAGCTCTTGCGTTCCGCCAAGCGGCAGCGACCACGGGAAGGGCCTCGG
>NZ_JBBEGC010000179.1:0-11940 GCF_037401995.1 Saccharothrix sp. CCNWYY140 | reverse complement strand
CGTGGTCGCTGCCGCTTGGCGGAACGCAAGAGCTCCCCGCCCTTCGGGCGTAACGCCTTCGGCGAAAAGCGGCGTGCCTTTGGCGGAAAAGCGTGCTTTCGGTGGAAAGGTGCGCCTTCGGCGGGAAAGCACGCGGCGGTCGAGTGGTGGGTCGGGCTCATCTGCGGCCGGCGGTGCCGGGTCCCGACCGCACGTCAAGATCGACGACGCGTCGCCTGATCCCTCACCGCCCACGACCAGTGACCGCTTGGTGCACTAGTGCACTAGAGTGGTGCACTAGTGCGGGAGGTGGTCATGGTCTACGAACGGATCGCGGGCGAGATCAAGCAGCGGATCGCGCGGGGCGAGCTGCGCCCCGGTGACCGGGTGCCGTCCACGCGGGAGATCACTGCCCGGTGGGGTGTGGCGATGGCGACGGCTACCAAGGTGCTCGCCGCCTTGCGTGAGGAAGGCTTGGTGCACGCCGTGGCCGGTGTCGGCACCGTGGTGTCGCCGTCGCCTTCTTCTTCGATGCCGCTGGTGCCGCCAGTGGTGAAGGACGACCTCACGGCCGAGGGGGTCGTGCGTGCGGCCTTGGCCATCGCCGATGCCGAAGGGCTGGCCGCGCTGTCCATGCGCCGGGTCGCCGGGCAGCTCGGCGTGGCCGCGATGTCGCTCTACCGGCACGTGCCCGGCAAGGACGAGCTGGTTCTGCGCATGATCGACAGCGCGTTCGCCGCGTCGCCGCTGCCCGAGCAGGCCGGCGGCTGGCGGGACCGGGTGGAGGCCGTGGCGCGGCTCCAGTGGGACATGTTCAGCCGCCACCCGTGGCTTGCCGGCGCGATCTCCATGACCCGGCCGACCGCGCTGCCCAATGCCGTCGCCCACACCGAGCGGATCATGCAGGCGCTGGACGGCCACGGCCTGACGGTCGAGGAGGCGCTCCAGACGGCCGTGACGCTGTTCGGGTTCGTGCGCGGCATCGCGGTGAACCTCGAACACGAGGCCGAGCAGCGCCAGCACACCGGCATCACCGAGGACGAGTGGATGGACGGGCAGGCCGCGGCGCTGGCGGCGCTGGCGGCGTCGGGCCGGTTCCCGATGTTCGCCCGGGTGCTGGCCGGCGAGGTCGACATGGAGCTACGGACGCTGTTCGAATTCGGGCTCGCGCGGATGCTCGACGGGATCGGGGAATGGATCAGGGGTCGCCGGACGTTGGACGGTGGAGTAGGACCCGAGTGAGGGAGGCACGAGGTGGCGCAGGACCCGGAGGAGCTGTTCGAGGTCGACTCCGACGTCCCGGACCTGAGCGGAGCGGTGCTGCTGCACCACTTCGACGGCTTCATGGACGCCGGCGGCGCGGGCACGGCGCTGGTCGAGCACCTGCTGTCGGTGCACGAGCACCGCGTGGTCGCCCGCTTCGACGTAGACGACCTCATCGACTACCGGGCCAGGCGCCCGGTCATGACCTTCGACACCGACCGCTGGGAGACCTACGCCAAGCCGGAGCTGCTCGTGCACCTGCTGCACGACGCCGTCGGCACCCCGTTCCTGCTGCTGACCGGCCCCGAGCCGGACCGCCGGTGGGAGGCCGTCATCGCGGCGGTGCGGGCGCTGATCGACCGGTGGGGCGTGCGCCTGGCGGTGAGCTTCCACGGCATCCCGATGGGCGTGCCGCACACCCGCAAGCTCGCGGTCATCTCCCACGCCACCCGGCCCGACCTGATCACGGAGAAGTCGCCGTTCAGCCGGGTCCAGGTGCCGGGCAACCTCGCGGCCCTGCTGGAGCTGCGGCTGGGCGAGTCCGGCCACGACGCGATGGGCTTCGCGGCGTACGTCCCGCACTACCTGGCGCAGGGCACCTACCCGACCGCGGCGCTGAACCTGCTGGAGGCCGTGACCAAGTCCACCGGCTTGGTGATCCAGGCGGCCCAGCTCCACGAGTCCGCGCGGCGGACCGAGGCCGAGATCGCCCGGCAGGTGGCGGAGTCCGAAGAGGTCGCGCAGGTGGTGGCGGCGTTGGAGCGCCAGTACGACGCGTTCACGGAGGCGTCGGAGAACCTGCTGGTGGCCGAGGACGAGCCGCTGCCGAGCGCGGACGAGCTGGGCGCGGAGTTCGAGCGCTTCCTGGCGGAGCAGCAGCGGGACCACTGACGACGGGTGCGGAGGGGTGGTCGGACGGATCACCCACTCAGCCCGTTGCCGGGAACAGCTCGGCGAGGTGGCGGTAGGAGTCCAGCAGGGCGGTTCGGTCGAACGTGCTCGTGGTGACCAGGAGTTCGTCCGCCCCGGTCCGCACCCGCAGGTCCTCCACGGCCTTCCGGACCTCGGTCGGCGTCCCGTACAGCTGCCCCCGCAGGGATTCCTCGAAGTATTGCCGCTCCCGTGGCCGCATCGCCGTCGCCAGGACCTCCTCCGGGGATTGCAAGGCGGGGAACTCGCCGCGGGTGCGCGAGTACGCCATCGACCACGCCTCGGGGACCAACAAGCGCCAGGCGTCCTCCGTGGTGTCGGCGACGGCCACGGCGGTCGACACCACGACGTAAGGCTCGGCCGACCACGCCGAAGGCCGGAACGTCGAGCGGTACGTCGAGATGGCCTTCAGCATCGCCTCCTCACCGCGGAAAGCGCCCATCACCAGGGGCAGACCGTGGGTCGCCGCGACCGTGGCACCGGCACCGGTGGCCAGCACGAACGCTGGGACCTGCTGGCCGACCGCCGGATACGCCCGAACCCGAGCGGTGTCGGCGAAGTACGACAGCAACTCCTCCAACTGCGCGTCGAAGTCTGCCGAGTCGGACTGGCCCAGCGCCCGCCGCACCGGTTCCGTGAACCCGATCGACCGGCCCAGGCCCATGTCGATCCGGCCCGGGAACAACGCGTTCAACACCCCGAACTGCTCGGCCACCACCAACGGCCGGTGGTTGGGCAGCATCACCCCGCCGGTCCCGACCCGGATCCGCGACGTCGCCCCGGCCACGGCCGCCGCCAGCACGGTCGGCGCCGAACCGGCCACCCCGGGCACCCCGTGGTGCTCGGACACCCAGAACCGGTGGTACCCCAACGCCTCCACGGACCGCGCGAACTCGACGGTCTCCCGCAGCGCCTCGGCGTGACCGACACCGGTCCGGGTGCGCGACCTGTCCAACACCGAAAGCTTCACACCAAGAACAACACCGGTGCCGAGACCCGGATTCCGGTCACAGCCGTGAGGTGTCGGTCGCCACGCCCAGCCGGACGGCCCCGTAGGTCTCGAACAACCGCCGCGACACCAGCCCGTGCTGCGCCGCCACATGGGCGTCCCGCAAGCACCGCTGCAAAGGCGAGTCGACGAACACCCCGCTGCCGCCGCCCAGGTCGAACGCCAACCTGGTCACGGAAGCGGCCTCCGCGGCGGCGTGCGAGCAGGCCAGCCGCAGCCGGGCCCGGTCGAGGTCGAGCACCGGGTCACCGGCGACGGCCGCCGCCCACCGCGCGGCCGTCTCGGCGTGCAGGAAGGCCCGCGCGGCCGACAGCCGGGCCTCGGCGGTCGCCAGGTCGATCTGCGCGGAGGCCTGCGACGCCAGCACCGACGACGTGTACTGCGGCGTCTTCACCACCGCCACCGCCGCCGCCTCCTCGACCGCCCGCGCGGCGATGCCCAACCCGACCGCGGCCACGCCCAGCGCCAGGAAGGCGATGAACGGGAACCGGGCCAGGGGCGCGTCCACCTCGGAGGCGGCCGGCCACACCGCCCGCCTCGACGGCACGACCTCGCCGGACACCTCCCACTCGTGTGACGCCGTCGCCCGCAACCCGGCCGCGTCCCACGTGTCGTGCACGGTCACGGCGGAGCGGGGGAACAGCACGAACCGCGGCCCGTCCGGTGTCACGGCGCCGCCGGCCACCCACGTGCACAACGGCACCGCACTACCCCAACCCCACCGCCCGGTGACCCGGTAACCACCCTCCACGGCCTCCGCCCGGCCCATCGGCGCGGCGGTCCCGGCGACCACGGACGTGGGCGACCCGAACACCTCAGCCGCGCCATCGGGCGGCAGGTACCAGGCCAACGCCGAGGTCGCGCTGGTCGTCATGGCCGTCCACCCGGTGGACCCGTCGGCGCGGGCCAGGTCCTCCACCGCCACCAGCCACGACGGGAGGTCCAACTCCCCGCCGCCGAGCGAGGCGGGCGCGAGCATGCGCGTCGCACCCGCCTCGACCAGCGCCGTCATGACCTGCGGGGTCACGACGCGGTTCCGTTCGGCGGTGGCAGCCTCGGCGCGGATCAGTTCATGCATCCACCGATCATGCCGCAACGGTCCACTTCTGGTTGGCGCCACCGGTGCAGGTCCACAGCTGCAACCGGGTGCCGTTGGCGGAGGAGGCGTTCTGCGCGTCCAGGCACTTGTCGGCCTGGATGTTCACGATGTCGTTGGCCCCGCTCACGGCCCACTTCTGCGCGCCGGTCCCGTTGCAGTCCCACAACTGCACCAGCGTGCCGTCCGCCGTGCCGCCCGACGCCGCGTCCAGGCACTTGCCCAGGGCGCGGATCGTGCCGTCACCGGGGCGCGACCACTGCTGCGCCGCCGTGCCGTTGCAGTCCCACAGCTGGACCGGTGTGCCGTTGGCGGTGTTCGCGCCCGCCACGTCCACGCACTTCCCGCCGACACCGGTGATCCGGCCGCCGCCCGAGGAGTCCGAAGTGGACACACGCACGTAGTCGATCACGAACTGCTGCGGGAACACCGTGGACGCGTCCGGGTAGCCGGGCCACTCGCCGCCGACCGCCAGGTTCAGGATGATGAAGAACGGCTTGTTGAACACCCACTGCTTGCCGCCCAGGTCGGCGGGGGTGCGGCGCTGGTACACGTACCCGTCCACGGACCACGCGATGCCCTGCGGCGTCCAGTCGATGGCGAAGGTGTGGAACCCGTCCGCGAAGTTCGGCCCGTTGTAGGCCATGCCGATGCCGCCCGCGCCGGAGTACCCCGGGCCGTGGATCGTGCCGTACACGGTGTTCTGCTGGTGCCCCAGGAACTCCATGATGTCGATCTCGCCGCTGTTGGGCCACCCCACGGAGCCGATGTCCTGGCCCAGCATCCAGAACGCGGGCCAGATCCCCTTGCCGCGCGGCATCTTCATGCGCGCCTCGACCCGGCCGTAGGTGGTGGTGAACTTGGCGGAGGTGTTGATCCGGGCGGAGGTGTAGAGGCAGCGGCCGTACCAGCAGTTGTAGTTGGCCGGGTTCTCCTTGCGGGCGGTGATGACCAGGTTGCCCGCGCCGTCGAGCGCCGCGTTGGACGCCGAGGTCGTGTAGTACTGGTGCTCGCGGTTGTTGCCGCCGTTGTCGCCGACCTCGGTGTTCCACTTGCCGGCGTCCACGCGGGTGCCCGCCGGGCCGTTGAACTCGTCGGCGAACGTCACCGCGAGCGGCGCCGGGTCCGCGGCCTGCGCCGGGGGCGCGGCGAGCCCTCCGAGGGCCAGCGCGACCGCGCTGACCAGCACTCGTGTCCTCATCGACACTGATCCTCCTGTGAACAAGGCGGCCTTTCGGTGCGGCGGCGTGGCCCGAAGTTACTGCATCGCCTTTAATCAAGTCACGATGAAAGTGTGGGCGCTTTACTGTCGCTAGGCCGGGACACCCACCGGCACCGACGAGGAGGTCGACACCCGATGGCCATGCTCCGCAGCTACGTGTCCGGTCGCTGGCACACGCCGTCCGCCGAGGGGGCGCCGCTGCACGACGCCGTGACCGGCGAGGAGATCACCCGCATCTCGTCCGCCGGCATCGACATGGCGGCGGCCCTGGACCACGGCCGGCGCGTCGGCGGCCCCGCGCTGCGCGAGCTGACCTTCCACCAGCGCGCGGCGCTGCTCAAGGCCCTGGCCTCCTCCCTCCGGGAGCACCGCGACGAGCTGTACGCCCTGTCCGCCCGCTCCGGCGCGACCAGGACCGACTCGCTGATCGACGTCGACGGCGGCATCGGCGTGCTGTTCGGCTACGCGAGCAAGGCCAAGCGCGAGCTGCCCAACGACAAGGTCTTCGTCGACGGCAACATCGAGCCGCTCAGCCGGGGCGGCACGTTCGTGGGCCAGCACATCGCGACCCCGCTGCGGGGTGTGGCCGTGCAGATCAACGCCTTCAACTTCCCCATGTGGGGACCGCTGGAGAAGTTCGCGCCCGCGTTCATCGCCGGTGTCCCGTCGCTGATCAAGCCCGCCTCGCAGACCGCGTACATCACCGAGAAGCTGGTGTCGCTCATGCTGGACTCGGGCCTGCTGCCCGAGGGCGCGGTGCAGCTGGTCTGCGGCAGCGCAGGCGACCTGCTCGACCACCTCACCGAGCAGGACCTGGTCGGCTTCACCGGCTCGGCGTCCACCGCGCAGCACCTGCGCACGCACCCGTCCGTGATCCGGTCGTCGGTGCGGTTCAACGCCGAGGCCGACTCCCTGAACTGCTCGATCCTCGGGCCGGACGCCGTGCCCGGGACGCCCGAGTTCGACCTGTTCGTCAAGCAGTTGGTCAGCGAGATGACCGTGAAGGCGGGGCAGAAGTGCACCGCGATCCGGCGCGCCCTGGTGCCCTCGGGTCTCGTGGACGCCGTGGCCGAGGCCGCCCGGGAGCGGCTGGCCAAGGTCGTCATCGGCAACCCGGCCAACGAGTCCGTGCGGATGGGTGCGCTGGCCGGCCTGGAGCAGCGCGAAGAGGTGCGGCGGTCGCTCAAGGCGCTGCTGGAGGCCGGTGACGTCGTCTACGGGTCGCTGGACCAGGTGGACGTGGTGGACGCCGACGCCGAGCGCGGCGCGTTCCTGTCGCCGGTGCTGCTCAAGGCCGACCCCGACCGCGCCCAGCCGCACGAGGTCGAGGCGTTCGGCCCGGTGTCCACCCTGCTGCCCTACGACGGTGTCGAGCACGCCGTCGAGCTGGCCGCGCGGGGCGCCGGCAGCCTCGTCGGTTCCGTGGTGACCTACGACGCCGACTTCGCGCGGGACGTCGTGCTGGGCGTGGCCCCGTGGCACGGGCGCCTGCTGGTGCTGGACCGTGACGACGCCAAGGAGTCCACCGGCCACGGCTCCCCGCTGCCCGCCCTGGTGCACGGTGGCCCGGGTCGAGCCGGCGGCGGCGAGGAGATGGGCGGCATGCGGGGCGTGCTGCACCACATGCAGCGCACGGCCGTGCAGGGCAGCCCGCGCGTGCTGACCGCCGTCACCGGCCGGTGGGTGGCGGGTTCCGAGCGGACCACCGAGGGCGAGCACCCGTTCCGGAAGTCGTTGGCGGAGCTGAAGATCGGCGACTCGGTGACCGCCGGCCCGCGCACGGTGACGCTGGAGGACATCGAGCACTTCGCGTCCTTCACCGGCGACACCTTCTACGCCCACATGGACGAGGAAGCGGCGGCGGCGAACCCGTTCTTCGGCGGCCGGGTGGCGCACGGGTACCTGGTCGTGTCGTTCGCGGCGGGCCTGTTCGTCTCGCCCGAGCCCGGCCCGGTGCTGGCCAACTACGGCCTGGACAACCTCCGCTTCCTGACCCCGACCTTCCCGGGCGACGAGCTCACGGTGACCCTGACCGCGAAGCAGATCACGCCCCGCGAGGACCAGGAGTACGGCGAGGTCCGCTGGGACGCGGACCTCGTCAACCAGAAGGGCGAGTCGGTGGCCAAGTACGACGTGCTGACCCTGGTCGCCAAGACCCGGTGATCAGCCGGGGTTCGGCGATCTACACCGAGTAGCCCACCACGGCCGGGTCGACCCAGTCGCTGGACACGATGGTCGCGCCCTTGCCCGCGAGCAGCCGCACGCGGGCTTGGGCGTCGGCCACCGACGGGGTGCGGGCGTCGATCGCGGGCGGCACCGAGTGGGCGTCGGTCATCACCACGAGGTAGTGGCCGCCCAGGTAGGAGTCGCCGGGGTAGCTCGCGTAGGCGGTCGCGCTGCCGTCGAAGGCCACGAACCACCCCGCCCGGTTCCCACCCCGGTCACCGACGCGCGGGTCGGTGGCCGATGCCCCGTTGATGGCGGGGAACGCCATCGCGGAGGCCAGGGTGCCGTTGTTCTTCGCGGAGATCAGCCGGTCCGCGTACTCCAGGTCGGTGTCGTAGTTGTCGAAGGGGTTCTGCGCTTCGAACGTGCCGACCTCGGCCAGGACGACGAACTTGCCGGTCAGGGCCGAGCGGGACGGCCAGGTCCCGGCGCGGGCGGCGGCGTCCAGGGTCGGGTGCGCGCCGATCAGCTGGGCAGGGCCGAAGACGGCGGCGGTGCCGAGGGTGTCGGCCACGATCCGGTCGAACTCGTCGGGGCCGTAGCCGCCCCGGTCGTCGAAGCCGTTCTTGAACTCGACCTTGAGCACGATCGGCGGGTGGTCGGGGTGGCGGTCGTGCCAGAGGCGGATGTTGCGCAGGCAGCCCGCGAGGTTCTGGTTGCGGACGCCTGTGCGCAGTTCGGCGTAGGTGGTCGCGCGGGCGCAGTTGTTGGCGTTGCCCGGGTCGTGGCCGACCTGGAAGTCGCGGCTGAAGAGGAAGTTGGTCCAGACGTCGATCTCGACCATGCCGGGGCGCTTGTCGAGGATGTCGACCAGGTAGGGGGCGGCTTGCTGGGTGTAAGCGTTGTGGACACCGACGGCGGTCCCGCCGGTCGCCGTGCCGGCGTGGGCCGTCCCGGCGAGCAGGGGCAGGAGCAGGGTTACTGCGGCGAGCAGACGCTTCATGGTGGGGTGGCTCCTCGATCGTCTTCGGTCGTTCCGACCGCCGAGCCTAGGAACGTGAAGCATATTCGCGATGTCCGCCGGATGGGGGAACGCGCGATTCATTCCGCCTATCGCTGACCGCGAAACCGGGGAACACCCGCGGACTTCGTCGGGTTGGCGAGGGTGAACGTCACCTGACTAGAGGAGCACCTGAGGTGTCCGAGACTTTCTCGCTGGGTGGGGACCTGACCGTCGACCGCCTGGGCTACGGGGCCATGCGGCTCACCGGTGAGGGCATCTGGGGGTACCCGGCCGACCGCGACAACGCGATCGCCGTGCTGCGCCGGGCCGTCGAACTGGGCATCAACTTCATCGACACGGCCGACTCCTACGGGCCGCACGTCAACGAGGACCTGATCAAGGAGGCGCTGCACCCGTACGCCGACGGGTTGGTCGTCGCCACCAAGGTGGGCCTGCTGCGCACCGGCCCCGGCGAGTGGCCGATCCTGGGCAAGCCCACCTACCTGCGCGCCGCCGTCGAGGCCGGCCTGCGCCGGCTGGGCGTCGAGCGCATCGACCTGTTGCAGCTGCACCGCGTCGACCCCGACTACCCGCTGGAGGACCAGGTCGGCGAGCTGCGCAAGCTCCAGGACGAGGGCAAGATCCGGCACATCGGCCTGTCTGAGGTCGACGTCGACCAGATCAAGGCGGCGCAGGCGGTCGCGCCGATCGCGAGCGTGCAGAACCTGTACAACCTGGCGAACCGGACGCACGAGGCCGTCCTGGACTACACCACCGAGCAGGGCATCGCGTTCATCCCGTGGTTCCCGGTGGCCAGCGGCGACATCGCCCGCCCCGGCGGCGTCCTCGACTCGGCGGCGAAGGAACACGGCGCCACCCCGGCGCAGCTCGCGCTGGCCTGGCTGCTGCGACGGGCGCCCAACGTCCTGCCGATCCCCGGCACGTCGTCGATCGCGCACCTGGAGGAGAACACCGCCGCCCGGTCGATCGAACTGACCGAGGAGGAGTTCGAAAAGCTCTCCGCCCTGGCGTGAATTTTTAAGTCGGGTTGGCCGCCATCCGGCGCTCGACCCGACCCTTCAGGTTCTCCGGGAGGTGCTCACCCGCGTCGAGCAGGCGGGGGAGCAGGTCGGGCTCCAGCGTCACCGCGCGGAAGGCGAGCCCGATCGTGACGCCGTGGCCGGGGCGGTCCACCAGCACCGCCTCGTCCCCGGCGGCGATCACGCCCGGTTCGAGGACGCGGAAGTACGCGCCCGGGGTGGCCTTGGCGGTGAAGGTCTTCACCCAGCCCTGCTGCTCCATCACCCGGGCGAACGTCGAACACGGGATGCGCGGCGTCGTGACCTGGAGCAACGCGGTGCCGATGCGCCACCGTTCGCCCAGGACCGCGTTCGTCAGGTCCATGCCGACCGTGGTGAGGTTCTCACCGAACAGCCCAGGTCCGAGGTCGCGGTTCAGCTCGGCGGCCCACTCGTCCAGGTCCTCGCGAGCGTAGGCGTAGACCGCTTTGAGCTCGCCACCGTGGTTCTTGGTGTCCGCGACGAAGTCACCCTGCACGCCACTGCCACTGTCCGGCGCGTGGACGTGCACCGGTCCGTCGACGGGCCGCTTGGCGATACCGGTGTGGTCGAGGGTGGCGGCGTCGAAGTCCATGCGGGTGCCGGTGTTGACCGAGAGCACGTGGGGCATGGTTCGGAACGGTAACCGACGAACTTCGGAGGTCCGCAGTTCGGTGCTCTTCCCCGGTTCCCGCGCGGGGCTGGGGGCGGGTGCGCAAGGATGGGAGGCGTTCACCGTTTCGTGGGGGAGTCATGCGCAAGTCCCTGGTCCCGTTGCTGCTGTGCCTGGTGCTGTCGGCGGGCTGCACGACCAGGACACCGCTACCGCCCCCAACCCTCGGCCCAGCGGCTCCCGACGCGGTGACCCTGGTACGCACCTTGGTCGACCGCTCGGCCGAACAGGGCACCGTGCGCTTCGAGTCGTCCACCACCATGTCCAGCCGCCGCGTCCAACAGTCCGGCGACTTGGTCCGCGCCCAAAACGCCCGCTTGCTAACCCTCCACGAGGACACTGTCGACGTAGTGGTCCTGGCCGACGCCGGCTACTCCCGCTCATCAGGCGGCACCTGGACCCGCCTGAACCGTGCAGACCGGACACCCCTGAAGTCCGGCGCATCGGTCGAGACCCTGGCCGACGAGGTGGACCCGCGTTCGGTGGTCGCGTCGTTGCGGGGTTCGCTGCTGGTGGAGACCCAGGACGACACGGCGGACGGCGTGGCGGTGCGCCGATACACCCTGCTGGTGGACCTGCGCATACAGGCGGAGCTGGCGACCGACCCGATCCGGCGAACGCAACTGATGGCGGCGTACGAGGCCGGATTCACGGCGACGGCAACGGTGTGGGTCGGCCCAGGCGACTTGCCAATGCGCGTAGAACAAACCACCAAAACCCTGGAAGACAAACCCTTCCAACAAACCACCCACACCTACACAAACTGGAACGCCGACCTCCGAGTAACCGCCCCCACCCCCTAACCCAACACCCCACTCCGCACCCCACCAGCCCGCCACACCGCACCCTCGCTGCACCACGCCCGCCCCGCCTCCGCCCCGCGCTTCCCCTGCCGCGCCCGCTGCACCTCGCCGGCTGTGCCGCACCACCAGCCCGCCGCGCGCCCCGCAACGCCCGCTGCCCCGCCGCCGGCCCCGCTGCACCCCGCCGGACCTGCTGCACCCCGCCGGACCTGCTGCACCCCGCCGGACCTGCTGCGCCCCCGCCCGCCAGCCCGCCGCCGAACCCGCTGCACCCGGCCAGACTCGCTACACCCCCGCACGGCCCGCCGTGCGCGCCTCGCCGCGCCAACCTCGCCGCGCCAACCTCGCCGCGCCAACCTCGCCGCGCCCCGCCGAATCCGATCGGCCGCGCCATACCCGCCCCGCCCCGCCCCGGCCACTGCGGCGAGCCAGAGCTCTGGCAAACCCGGCGGGCTGGCCGTGCGGCGCGCGGCGGGCGCGGAGCAGGAAGGGCTGGCGCGGCAGCGAAGCGGGCAGGCGGGGCGGGCAGGCGGGGCGGCAGGCAGGGGTAGGCGCGGGGATAGGCCCAGCGGGCGCGCGGAGGGTAGAGCGGGCGCGGGGCGGGCAGAGCGGGAACGGGGGGCGGGCAGGGTGGTGCGGAATGGGCAGGGCGGTGCGGGGCGGGCAGAGCGGGCGCGGGGCGGGCAGGGCGGGCGCGGGGCGGGCAGGGCGGGCGCGGGGCGGGCAGGGCGGGGCGGG
>NZ_JBBEGC010000178.1:0-11965 GCF_037401995.1 Saccharothrix sp. CCNWYY140 | reverse complement strand
CTCGGGATTAGAGATCCACTTCTCCCGTCACCTGCCGGCACCCGCCAACACCCCTCATGACCAGGCGCTTCGCGGACCTCGAACCACCATCATGGACGGCCTTTCACGGTCGTTCGCCATCGTTTGAGCTGGGTAAGTCATGGTTTTGATCTTGACCACGCTGGGAGGGGACGACAGGGGCGCGCGAACCCGTGGCAGGCCCCGCCTGCCCCTCTCCTGCCACTCAGGTCGCAGAGGCTCCAAGGTCAAGGGCGGCCGAAGGCCGTCGCGCAGCGATGCGAAGCACCCTTGAGGTTGGAGGGGCGACCGGACACACTGCGCGCCCCTGTCGTCCCCGGAGCGGCCAGATGGTGCATTACTGGTATTACGCCGCTACTATCCACGCCTATGACGCCGCCGTCAGACTCCCGGGTGCCGACCATCGGCGCTACGTCCTTCGATTGTCCTCGTTGCTCCGTGTTCTCTCGACAGCGGTGGGCTCCTATCGGTGTTGTCGGAATCGGGGTCGTTGAACCGAAAGAAGATGCTTCTTCGCAGGAGTTCTTTTCTTCTAAATGGCGGGTGTCGGTTTGTGAACATTGCTCGCTAGCTTCGATGTGGTACCAAGGGAAGATGGTCTTTCCTGGTCCGCGTGCCGGTGGGCCTGCCCATCCTGACATGCCCGCGTCGGTTCGCGAGCTGTACGAAGAAGCCGCAGCGGTAGCACCTGTCTCACGTAGGGCCGGGGCGGCGCTCGCGCGTGCAACGGTTGAAAGGCTGATCAAGGTCGTAGATGATGGCGCCCCCAAGAGGGCTACGCTCGAAAAGCGAATCCAGCGCATCGAATCCCGGGTAAGCACGCCGCTTCGCGAGTTGCTTGACATCGTTCGCGTCGCGGGTAATGGCGCGGTTCACGTAGACGATGATCCGGATGAAATCGTGGTCCTCGCGCTCGGTGATGACGAAGGCCCTGCACTGCTCGAACTTCTTCTGGATGCAGCGAATAATTTGGTCGAGGAGCTGATCTCGCGACCAAGGAAAACGCGTGCGTTGTGGGAGCGATTGCCAGAGGCGGTTAGGGCCAAGCGTGAAGCGCCTCCGTTGCCTCCAGCAAGCGACTAAGCATTCGCTGCGGCGGCTGCCGGGGCCGCGCGTGCCTCCGGCCGCCGGCGGGCGTGGGTGCCGGAGGCGGGCCCCGCGCCCTTGCCGAGCGGCCTGAGCACAGCGGCGCGTGCGGCCCCGGCAGGGGCCGCCTTGATGAAGTAAAGAAACTCTGAACACGCATGCCGCGACAGCTCGCGGACGGGTTGAGCGATCGGCTAAGCGGTGGCGGAGGCTAGTGGCTCGCCGTGTTCGAGGTAGGTGGTCTGTCCGGACCTGTAGGCGTCGTAGGCGTGCCGGATGCGTCGGGCAAGCCGGGGGATCGCGTGGTCCGCAACGGCGTCGATCGGCACCCAAGCCCAGTGGTCAAGCTCGGTCGGTTCGAGGCGGATGTGTTGGGCGTCCTCGCCCAGTGGGCCGCAATCGAAGATCCAGAGGACCTTGTCGCCCTCGGAGTCGCGTGGTGCCCAGTCGATCACCAACGGCTTGACGACCTGGCGGTCGAGACCAAGTTCCTCGGTGATCTCACGCCTGCACGCTGCGGCTGGGGACTCGCCGATATCGACGTAGCCTCCAGGAAGATCCCATTGCTCGCCGTAGGTCTTACGGACCATCAAGACACGGTCGCCGTCGACAAACAGAGCGCCAGCGGCCATGCGCGGTGTGGCGAACTTGTCTGCTGGGTTGCCCACGCCCAAGACCCTACGCGATCAACCCAGCTTCATCCGGTCGACGAGTCCCGTGAGCAACGAGTTCGGCGCGGTGCGCTGAGTTCGCATCCACGTGAGGACGAGCTGCCGACTGAGGAAGTGGTGGCGTACCTGCTCGGGCGCGATCTGCTCGGCGTTCAGCACCACGGCAAGGGCGTCGTCCACCCGGTTCCGCTGGTTGTACGCACGTGCGAGATCAAGCGCGTGGCGAACCTGGCGTTCCGCTGGGAGCCCAGACGTGTCGAGCGTTGGTCCCAGATCAAGGGCGACCTGGACATCACCCAGCTCCATCGCGGTGTTGACGCGGTGGATGGCCACGTTCGTCGGACCGAACGCGGTCCAGAGGTGGTTCGCGTCGGCACCCTGGCGGTCGGCGGCGCGCTGAGCCTCGTCAAGGAAGGTGCGCGTTGTTGCGCGGTCCCCGTTGCGGGACGCCGCCATTGACCCAGCTAGGAACAGCGAGCCGTAAACCGAAAGGAGCGGGCCGCCGGCAGATCGGAGCTCCGGCCGAAGCACGTCGGATGCGCGCTCGACCAGACTCACGGCTGGTGCGAACTGGCCGGTCGCGAGCAAGCCATGTGTGACGGACCGGAGCAGTGATCCGAGGACGAGCAGATCGCCCACCGCCTCGGCTTCGCGGAGCCCTCGTTCCGCGGCTACCCACGCCAGATCCGCCTCGCCGAGTTTGGTGAGCACCGACGCTGCGGCCTGGTAGCAGAGGGCGAGCTGTCCGCGCACTCGCTGAAGTTCAGGGCCGTCGTGGGTGCGGCTCGCTGCGATGGCGTTCCGCAGTAGTTGCGGCAGGCGGGCCGTGACGTACCCGAACCGGGACGCTTGATACGCAGTGAAGATGTCGGCGACTTGCCGCTGGAGATCGTCCGCGCTCAGGACGTCTCCGTCAGGCTGTCGCGTGGAGAGCAGCGGCGAAAGCTGGCTGTAGTCCATCAACGCGGCTCGGAGCGCTGGCACGGTCTGAGTGCCCGACTCGCTGTTCCAGTCGAGGAGCGTCGGCTCGCCCAAGAGGTCGCTGAGCGGGACGTCCAAGGCGCCGGCAAGGGCCTTGATGACGGACAGGCGGTCGAGTTCGAGGCGGTTGTTCTCCGCCTTCTGCAACCAGTCGGCGGTGCGGCCGACTAGGCCAGCCAGTACCTCCTGTGACATGCCGCGCCGGCGGCGGTACCACGCCACGCGCTCACCAATGGTCAGGGACTCCGTCATGCCTCGCATGGGGCAAGCCTCCCGGACCCTCCTGCGGCGACCCCGGAGAGTTTTTCCGGGTTGGTCCTGCTCGACAGGATGACAGTTGATGGCATGAACGCCACACCGAACGAACTGGCTGCGATCCTCGTGCGGCTCAAGCGCTTGGAGGAGGAGGTCGACAACCTCGACCGCAGGCTCTCGATGGTGGAGCGCGGCGCGGCCGTCACGAACGCTCCGATGCTTCCTCCAGGCGGCGGAGGCGGTCAGACACGTCGTCAACCTTCGCCTGGAGCTGGTCGAGCTGGCGCATGATCGCGGCCATGTCTGCGGGCGGCTCCTCCTCGCTCGGGACCGACTTGACGAAGACGCCGACCGTGGGCCGGGACACCAATACGCCTTCGTCTTGTAGGACCTTCAGGGCTTTCTGGAGGGTGCCGAGTGCGACGCCGTGCTTGTCGGCCAGAGCCCGGTTGCCGGGCAGGCGCTCGTTGATCTTGAGCTTGTCAGCCCTGATCTCCGCCTTGATCTCTTCGACCACTCGTTCGTACGCGGCCAAGCCCACCGTCTCGCTCATCCTCTGAGTCTAGGAGCCTGGACCACTCTGACATAGATCACCCGATCGGAGCACCAGGTGATGACACATACTGAGCTATATTAGAGTGAGTCAACGACGTTGGAGGTTGCCATGCGGAACATCCCGGTCCTGCTCACCGGTTGGCGGTTGATGGTCACCGAGGAGCCCGCGTTGAAGACGCGTGAGGTGGACGGAACGGCGGAGGTGTTGACCGACCGGGACGGCGCGTCGCTGTTCGTGGTGTCGGTGTTCGCCAAGACGAAGGGTGAGAAGGGGGAGGAGATCCGGGTGACCCTCACGACGGACCCCGGTCCGGGGTTCGAGGAGGGCTCGCTGGTGGAGTTGGTGGGTGCGACGGTGTCGCCGTACAGCTTCAAGAACGCCAAGGGTGAGACGGTGTCCGGCTTGGCGTGGCGCGCGGTCGGGTTGAAGCCGATCGGCTGATCCCGGGCCGTCCGGCCTGGTTCGTTGTCCGTTTTCGAGAATCGGGCTCCTGTGGCCGCGTGAACCGCTCCGCTGGGTCGGGGTAGGCCGTGTTGCCGGGTAGCAGGGGTGTCCGTTTGTTCTTTGAGAATTCCACAGTGGGCCGATCCATGCCCTTTTTCCGGCACCTGAGACGGGTGCCGGGGGATTCGTTGCCCTCGGACTCTTTGTCCGGGGGTTTCGTGTCTCCCGTTCCGATCGGAATTGAGGTGGTGTTGTGGACGTGGTGAACAAGGCGGCGCAGGAGAACTACGCGTCGTTCCGTGCCGCGATCGTGCTGTTGCAGGAGACGGTGGACGAGCAGGTGCGCGGCTTCATCGCGAAGGCGGAGGACGCGGTGATCCCGTCGGAAGCGTGGGCGGTGCCGTCGCCGGACGAGCTGAAGTCGTTGTGTGACAGGGCGGTCCGGGAGATCGAGGAGTTCACGAAGGACGCCAAGAAGTACGAGGCGGACCTGATCGCGCGGAACTGGAGGGTGTGAGGTGGCGGCTCGTTACGGCGCGGACCAGGCGGTCGACGCGTTGGACCAGGCGATGAACCAGGTGAAGGAAGCGCTGGAAGGGATGCCGTTCGCGCGGTTCCGTTTCGGCGGCCGGCACAAGTCGGTGACGCGGGCGGTGGCGAACCTGTCGGTCGCGATGCAGGACGTGAAGCCGTACCTGTCCGAGGACTAGAAGTCTGTTTCGATTCTGCCGAAGGCCCGATCACGCCGAATGCGGCTGGTCGGGCCTTCGGTTTCCAAGTCAGAGGAAAAGCGGGGTGGTTGTGATGCCGATGCCGACTCGTCGTCAGGCGGTCGAGTTTCGTGCGCTGAAGTGGGGTGTCCGGCACCCCGGCATGGTGACGGTGCCGGCCGGTGCGGCGGCGGCCGTGGCGAAGGGCGTGGCGGAGCTGGGTCTGCCGACCACGGGCGGGATCGTGGGCGGCGCGGCGTTGGGGCTGGCGGGCTGGTACCGGGGTCACCCGGCGTCGTTCGACCACCTGGTGCTGCCCCGCCTGCGGGCCTTCCGCCGCCGCTGGTTGACCTACGTGGGCCGGCGCTGGTCGGACATCCTGCTGGACTGCGACCTGGTCACGATCAACCGCCGCACGGACGTGATGATGGTGCCGCGCATCCTGCGGGTCCGGGCGGTGTCTCCGTCGATCGACACGCTGCACGTGCGCCTGAACCGGGGCCAGACCCCGTCGATGTTCGAGGAGCGGGCCGACGCCCTGGCACACGCGCTGCTGGCCGAACGGGTCGCGGTGGTGAAGATCAAGCCGCAGGTGATCGGTCTGGTGGTGGAGCGGTGCAACCCGTTCGACGCTGACCCGATTCCGGCGATCGACCTGCCGCACGACCCGGACGAGGTGAACCTGGCCGCGATCGAGCTGGGGGACACGGAGTACGGCACGCCGTGGACGCAGTCGTTCCTCGGCCAGCACGTGTTCGTCGCGGGGGCGACCGGTTCGGGCAAGGGCTCGCTGTTGTGGTCGCCGCTGCGCGGCATGGCCCCGCTGCTGCGTGAGGGGATCGTGCAGCCGGACGTGATCGACCTCAAGGAGGGAATGGAGACCGAGGTCGGTGCTGCGTTGTTCCACCGCCGGGCGATCGCCTGGGACGACGCGGTGGAGGTCGTGGAGGGGTTCCGGGACGAGCTGAAGGCCCGTCAGGCGGTGCTGCGGGAGCAGCAGAAGCGGAAGTTCACCCCGTCGCCGGAGACGCCGCTGCGGCTGTTGATGATCGATGAGCTGGGCATGATGACCGCGTACGGCCCCTCCTCGGAGGTGCGGGGCGTGCTCAAGCTGCTCGCGGAGATCATGACCCAGGGTCGGGCGGCGGGCTTCGGTGTGTGCGGCTACGTGCAGGAGCCGACCAAGGACACCGTGCCGATCCGCGAGTTGTTCACCGCGAGGGTGTGCCTATCGGTGACCTCGCAAAACCAGGTGGACATGGTCCTGGGTGACGGGATGCGGCTGCGCGGTGCGCTGGCCGACGAGATCCCGCTGGACCCCGCGCACGCCGGTATCGGGTTCGTGGTGGAGCAGGGCTCCCGCAACCCGTTGCGCGTGCGCGCCTCGTTCCAGACCGACCAGGACATCCGGGACCTGGTCGCCTTCGTCACGGCCGACCGCCCGCGCCTGCACGCGGTGGCCTGACAGCAAGTCTTCACGCGGCGCGAATCCGTTGCCGTGCAAGCACTTCAGTCAATTCCATAGTGGAGAGGGGTTTGTCATGTGGAACCTGGGCATCCGGTTGTGGGCGGCGTGGCGGTTCGCGCTGTTCCTGGCGCTGGTCGGCGCGGTGCTGTTCGTGGTCTACCAGTTCGACGGCGGGGGCGGGGTGTTCGCCTGGACGGTGGTGCTGGCCGTGGTGAGCGTGGTCGGCGTGTTCTACGCGCTGCGCGACTTCGTCCGCCGCGAGATCGACCACCGCCGGGGGCGGCTGTGATCGCCGACCGCGTCGCCCGCCTGTTCGCCGAGGTGAGCGCGGCGGAGGTGGTGGAGCTGCTGCGTGAGGTGCGGACCGGCACCGTGGCGTGGTCGATGGCCAAGGGCATCGGGTTCCGGTTGGAGGCCCACGGGTTCGCGGTCCGGGTGGACCTGGAGGAGAACTACGCCCTGTGCCTGATGGTGGACGCGAACGTCGTCGCGCCCGACCAGAGGGTTCACGTGCGCACGGACGAGTTCGACGGCGTGACCACCCTGGCCGTGCTGGTGCCGACACCGGCCGTTGGCGTTCCGCTGTGGACGGCACTGGCGGAGCGAGGGTTGTGATGGCGCGCCGCTCGAACCCCGACCAGATCGACTTGTTCGCCGACCAGGAGAACCAGCCGGTGAGCGCCGCGCCGGTCGAGCGCGGCCGTCCGGCCGGGTACGGCGGCACCCCGGACCTGATGGTGTGGGTGCTGGACGAGATCCACGACGGTCGCCTCGGCCAGATCGACCGGAGCGACCGCATCGTGCGGCTGGACGGCGACGGCCACTGCCGCCACGCCGACGACGACGTGTCCGCCGTGGTGGAGTCGTTGCTGGGCCAGCGGTACGCGGCGTTGGGCGAGTTCACCACGCAACTGCACGGTGTGATCCGCAAGAACGTCAACCTCGTGAAACTCACCAATGCCGGGCACCGGGTGCGTACCCGCTGGTTCCACCTGCGGGGTGCCCGATGAGCGGCCCCGCCTGGCGCACCTGGGACCACAAGCCCGCCGTCCCCGCCCCGCGCGGACCGGAAGGTCTGGTGTGGTCGGAGACCTCGTCGTTGGACACGGCGGTGGCGTTGGCGGTCGAGTACGACGACCTGGTCCGCCGCCACGCCGACGACCACGGCGAGCTGCCCGACCGGTACGCGGTCGAGGCCGCCGAGATCGCCCACCGGCTGCACGTGCTGTTGGGCGAGGAGTCCGAGCACTACCGCCGGCTGTCTCTGGAACATCGGGAAGGCAGGCGGATCCGATGAACGCTCGCTACGACACCGTGTGGCTGCCGCAGGTCGCGGTGGCCAACGCCACGTTGGTACTGGACATGGCGGACAGGTGCGCGCTGTTCCTCGGCGCGGACGCACGCGGGGAAACGGCCTGGTACTCCCCGGACGACGACAGCCTGGCCGACGCGTTGCAGCTTAGCGACGACCAAGTTGCCGCCGTACAGGCGCTGCTGACCTGCCACGCCCTTGTCCTGGGCGAGCAGTACACCCACCTCGACGACGACGGCGAACCGGTCTCCAGGGACCTCGTCCAGACCACCCACGCCGGTCGTGACCTGCTGGCCAACCTGGCCCGCTGGGGCAGCAACTAGGAAGGAGGTCGCCGGTGACCGTCACCGGAAGCAAGCCGTACAACGACGTCGTGGGCGAGATGCCCCGCGACCTGGTGGTGCTGATGGTGGAAGTGATGGACCTGGCGCGCGGTGAGGCGCTGTTCGTCCCCGCCGCCGGTCTCGGTTCCACGGTGTGGTGTTGCTGGCCCTACGAGCCGCCCTACCGGCTCGGCCACCAGCACGCCGCCGCCGTGGAGTGGCTGGAGTCCAACGGCCTGGTCTACCTGGAACACGACCACGTGCGGTTGGACGAGGACAACGAGCCGATGGAGGTCGACGCGGTCTCGCTGACCGACAACGGCCGCGAAGGCTACGAAATGTTGATCGCGCGGCTGCACGACGACGACTGACCCGCCACCGAGTAACCGACCCGCCCCGTGAGGGCGCGAGGGTTCAACGAGAAGAGGTGACATCCATGCAGGCCAACGAAACCAGCGAGATCGACGTGGCGGCCGGGGTCACGAAACGGGTCGTGGGCCTGCGCCGCAAGAAGGCCGAATCGGCGCAACTGCGCGGCCTGGTGGACGACCCGGACATGGTCGCGGTGCGCATCGAAGCGCAGCGTCGCGCCATCACCCGGGGTATGTGGTTCTTCCTGGCTCTGGGTCTCGGGTTCACCACCGCCGGGGTTCAGGACTTCCTCGCCGGGCACCTGACCGTCCGCGACCCGTTGTGGTGGGCGGCGTGGCTGGCCGAACCGATGCTGGCCGGAATCCTGATCATGCTGCTGGTGTTCGAGTCGGAGATCCTGCACCGGGGCATCCCGGTCGACAGCCGCTGGGTGGAACGCCTCAAGCGCACCCTGCTCGGCTCGACCCTGTTCATGAACCTGTGGCCCACCACCCCGTGGGCCGCGCAGCGGTTCGAGTTCGGCAACTTCGCCGTGCACCTGATCGTGCCGCTGGTGGTGTTCATGGTCGCCGAGGTCATGCCGGTGATCCAGCAGCGTATGAATCAGGCGATCACCAACGCCTACCGCAACGCCAACACCACCACCGCGCCACCGGCCGCGCCGCGCCCGGTCGCCCCCGCGCCGCCGGCGGCGTTGGCCACCGAAACCCGGCTGCGGCTGCCCGAGCCGATCCGGGACGCGGTCAAGGCCAAAGCCGACCAGGCCGCCGCCGAAGGCCGCGCGCTGACGGTGGAGGACGTGCGCGCCGCCGCCCGCGTTCCGGCCGATCTCGCCGAACGCATCGTCGCCGAAGTCCACGCCCGCAACGGGCACAGCTTCACCTGACCACGGCAGGAACCCCCTACCTGCCCTCATGAGCGGGGCGCGGCACCTCCCCTCAAGCCGCGCCCCGCTCCCCGTGCTGCCCAGACGAAAGGAGGTGTGACACCTCGTGGTCCTCACGCTCGAAGCGCGCATCGCCGACCGGGTCCGCCGCGCCGACTACCGCACCTGGCGGGACAAGGTAGAGGCCACTGGCGGATGCGCCCAACCCATCCGCATGACCGGCGGCTGGCAAGTCCAGGACCAGGCCACCGGGGCGCTGCTGGACTGGCACGGCGGGGACGTGTTCATCCCCTGCGGCAACCGCCGCGCCAGCGTGTGCCCGTCCTGCTCGGACCGCTACGCCGCCGACGCCTACCACCTCATGCACGCCGGACTGGCCGGCGGCTCGAAGAACATCCCGACTACGGTCGCCGAGAAGCCCCGGGTGTTCGCGACCCTCACCGCCCCGTCGTTCGGGCCCGTGCACAACCGGCGCCCCACAAGCCGCGGCAAGACCCTGCCGTGCGCGTGTGGGACCTGGCACCACCCCGACGACCCTGCCATCGGCACCCCGCTCGACCCCGACACCTACGACTACGTCGGCTCGGTGCTGTGGCAAGCCAACGCGGGCGAGCTGTGGCACCGCTTCGTCACCACGCTCAAGCGCGAACTGCTCAAGGCGGTCGGGCTGCCGGTGCGTGAGTTCAAGCAGCACGCCCGGCTGTCCTACGCCAAGGTCGCCGAGTACCAGCGACGCGGCCTGGTCCACTTCCACGCCGTGATGCGCCTCGACGGCCCGGAGGGCGCCGGGGACCCCACCCCGCCGTGGGCCACAGTCGAGCTGCTGGAGCACGCCATCACCACCGCCGCCCGCCTCGTGGCACTGGAGACCCACCGGCCGGACGGGACCGGGCTGACGCTGCGCTGGGGCACCCAGATCGACTCCCGCCGCATTCGCCCGACCACCGCCACCGAGGTCGAGGACGACCACGGCGAGATCAGCGAAGCCCGGCTGGCTGGCTACGTCGCCAAGTACGCCACCAAGGGCACCGGCAAGAGCGAAGCAGCGGACCGCCGGATCAAGTCCCAGCTCGACATCGACCACCTCAAGGTCACCGACCACCACCGCCGCATCATCCAAACGGCGTGGGACCTCGGCGACCTCGACCAGTACGCGGACCTGAACCTGCGCCGCTGGGCGCACATGCTCGGCTTCCGGGGTCACTTCCTGTCCAAGTCCCAGCGCTACTCGACCACCTTCAAGGCCATCCGCGAGGAGCGCCGCGCCTTCCGCACCGCCGAGCTGCTCGACCAGCTCGGCCACGACTCGGACTCGGTGCTGCTGGTCAACGACTGGACCTACACCGGCTCGGGCTACGACAGCGACGCGGAACGTGAACTGGCCCTGGCCATCGCCGAACGCACCCGTGAGCAACGCCAACGCAAGTACGAACAGGAGGTAGCAGCATGAGCAAGCTCTGGAGCATCAAGGAGGTCGCCGACTTCCTCCAGGTGCCGGTCAACACCCTGTACCAGTGGCGCACCCGCAACTACGGTCCGCCGGGCCGGCGGGTCGGCAAGTACGTGCGCTACGTCCCGGACGAGGTGCGGGCGTGGGTGGCGTCGCTGTCAACGGAGGTTGCCTGATGGCTCGGCCACGGTTGCCGCTCGGCACCTACGGCGAGATCCGGTGCTACCCGGTGTCGAGCGGGAAGGTCCGGGCGGTCACCAACTACCGTGACTACGACGGCGTTGTGCGCCAGGTCGAGCGGGTCGGGGTCAGCGAGCCGAACGCCAAGAACAACCTCAAGAAGGCGCTCCGGGATCGGGCGCGGGCGGTGGTGGGGGAGGAAGTCACCGACAAGGCCAAGGTCACGGTCGTCGCGGAACGGTGGCTGCGCGAACTGGACGAGTCGAAGAAGGCTCCTCGCACCAAGCGCACCTACCGGGAGACCTGGGAGCGGGATCTCCGCGACGCGGTGATCGACCTTCAGGTGTCAGAGGTGACGGTGGCCTTGGCAGAGCGCGTACTGCGGACGATCCGCGACGAAGCTGGCCTGGGCAGCGCCAAGCACGCCAAGGTCGTGTTCACGGGGATCATGGGAATGGCCGTGCGGTACGGCGCGCTGTCCACGAACCCGCTCCGCGAAGTCGGCCCGTTGGGTGCCAGCGCAAAGCCGAAGCGCGAGGTCAAGCGGCTGACCAAGATGACCTGGAAGGGGCATCAGAAGTTCCTCGCCCATCTCCGGTCGACGGAGGCGGCGGTGCGTTTCGACCTGGTCGACCTGGTGGACCTGTTCGCGGCGGTCGGGCCGCGTATCGGCGAGCTGTTGGCGCTGGACTGGTCACGGGTCGACTTCGACGCCTCGACGGTGGCGCTGGAAGGCACCGTGGTCCGGGTGACGGGCATCGGGTTGTTCGTCCAGCCGCACACGAAGTCACAGGCCGGAATGCGGCGGCTGAAGATCCCGAAATGGGCGATGGACGTGCTGCGGAAACGTCACGCCGATGCCACGTCCGAGTGGGTCTTCCCCTCCTCGAAGGGCACGCTGCGCGATCCGGACAACACGCGGAAGAACCTGCGGAAGGTGCTCGCTGGCACCGAGTGGGAGGGGCTGCACCCGCACGCCTACCGGCACTTGGTGGCGACCGTGCTGGACAAGGCGAACCTGACGGCTCGGGAGATCGCCGACTACCTCGGTCACGCCCAAGTGAGCATGACCCAGGACGTGTACATGGATCGCGGTACGGTCGGTGAGACGGCCGCTAAAGCGCTGGAACGGCTGGAGCCCGAACGCTGATCGGCATGGGTTTTGGGTGGGCCGATCTTGAACCAGATCGGCCACCACCGGCGTGACCAGCACCAGAGCGCCCCCGGCAGGATTCGAACCTGCGACCTCGGGA
>NZ_JBBEGC010000177.1:0-11991 GCF_037401995.1 Saccharothrix sp. CCNWYY140 | reverse complement strand
CTCGTTCCTCGCAAAAACTTTCGGCTGCAACCCCCGGAAAATGTGGTAGCCCTTCGGGCAGGCCATACGGGGATGACGCAAAAAGCCCAGGTTGGGGTGTGCACGCGCTTCGCGCGTGCCGGGGAAGAGCCAAGAGCACGCGCTTCGCGCGGAGTGGAGGGCTTCGGGTGTGCGGTTCGGGCGGGGGTGTCTGGGGTGTGGCGGGTGTGGTGTTGGTCTTGGGGGGTAACAGGGGGGTGGGTCTGCCCGATGTCGCGGGTATGTCGCCGTTGCCTCGGGCCCGCGTGCGGGTTGGTGCTGTGGACGTGTGGGCTGTCAGTGAGCCTGACGTTGCTGCTCATGTCGTCCGGTCTTGGGGGCGGGGTGAGGGTGGGGCTGTGGTGACGGCCAACGTGGACATCGTGCGGGCTGCTACGCGGGATCGGGCGTTGGGGGAGCTGGTCGCCGAGTCCGAGGTCGTGGTGGCGGACGGGATGCCTGTCGTGTGGGCTGGGCGGTTGGCCGGGGTGGCTGTGCCCGAGCGGGTTACCGGGGCCTCGTTGGTGTTCACCTTGTCCGAGGCTGCCGCTCGGGAAGGGCGGTCGGTGTACCTGTTGGGTGGCGCGCCCGGGGTGCCGGAGAAGGCGGCCGAGGTGTTGTGTGGGCGGTTTGCCGGGTTGCGGGTTGTGGGGACTGATTCTCCGCCGTTCGGGTTTGATTCCGATTCCTCGTTGTTGGCTTCGGCTGTGGCTAAGGTGGTGGAAGCCAAGCCTGACCTGGTGTTGGTGGGGTTGGGGTTTCCCAAGCAGGAGCGGGTGATTCGGGCGTTGCGGGCCGAGTTGCCTGGGGCCTGGTACTTGGGGTGTGGGGCGGGGATTCCGATGGCTGCCGGGGAGTTCAAGAGGGCTTCCGGAGTGGTGCAGAAGATGGGGGCCGAGTGGTTGCACCGGCTTGCCCTTGAACCCCGTCGACTGGCCAAGCGGTACCTGCGGGACGACCTGCCCTTCGCGTTCCGCCTCCTGGCGGGTGCGGTGAAGACCCGTCTGAAGGGGAAGTGACCGTGCCGCTTGCCGTGGTCGTCGTGACCTACCACAGTGCGGACGTGGTGGAGGAGTGCCTGAAGTCCGTTGCGGTGGCGTTGGAGTCCATTCCGGACAGTCGTGTTGTGGTGGTGGACAACGCGTCCGGGGACGACACGGTGGAGGTTGTGCGGCGGGTGGCGCCCTGGGCTCAGGTGGTGGAACGGGCCTCGAATGACGGGTTTGCGGCTGGGGTTAATGCTGGGTTTGCGGCTGCGCCTGACTGTGATGTGTTGGTGTTGAACCCGGATGTTCGGCTTGAGCCGGATACCGTGGTGTTGTTGCGGGCCGCGTTGGCGTTGCCGGGTACCGGGATTGCCGCGCCTCGGTTGTTCTCCGCCGATGGTGGGCAGCAGTTGTCGCTTCGGCGGGCCCCCAACTTCCTCCGGGCGTTGGGCGAAGCCGTGTTGGGTGGGGAGCGGGCCGGGCGGGTCGAAGCCTTGGGGGAGGTGGTGACGGATCGGCGGCGGTACGAGACGGCGGGGCGGGCTGATTGGGTCACCGGGGCCGCCTGGTTGATCTCGCGGGAGTGTCGGGAAGCCACCGGGGTGCTGGAGGAGCGGTACTTCCTGTACTCCGAAGAGACCGAGTACATGTTGAGGGCCGGTGATCGTGGGTTTGCGGTTCGGTACGAGCCGCGGGCCGGGGCTGTGCACCTGGGGGGTGAGCAGTCGACCTCTGCCTGGTTGTGGTCGATGGCCACGACCAACCGGGTGCGGATGGTGCGGGAGCGGCGGGGGCGGCTGGCTGCGTTCGCCATGTGGTGGGCGGTGTTGCTGAACGAGGTGCTGCGGGTGCCTCGGGGTGCCAAGCACCGGCGGGCGGTGGGGGATCTGGTGCGGTGGCGGCGGTGGCCCGTCGCTGCTGGGGGTGCCGGGTGGATCTGCTTTTCCGCTCAGGACTGGTGGTACCACAACCGGGCGCACTCGGACTTCCAGCTCATGCGGTCGGTGGCGGGGAGTCGTCGGGTGCTGGTGGTGAACAGCATCGGGATGCGGATGCCGACTCGGGGCAACAGCACCCATGTGGCGCGGCGGATCCTGCGGAAGCTCAAGAGCGTGGCGAAGTTCGTGCGCAAGCCGTTGCCGAACTTCTACGTGATGTCCCCGTTGCCGCTGCCGTTCTACGGCTCGCCGTTCCTGCGCCGGGTCAACGCGGTGCTGGTGCGTGCGCAGGTGCGGCTGGTGGCGGCGGTGCTGAGGTTGCAGGTGCCGGTGATCATGGTGACGATCCCTACGGCGTGGGACGTGGTGGCCCCGATGCGTCGGCGGAGCCTGGTGTTCAACCGGTCCGATCGGCACTCGGACTTCCCGGAGGCCGACCGGGAGGCTATCCAGGGCCTTGAGCGGCAGCTGCTGACGCACGCGGACCATGTCGTCTACGTCAGCCATGTGTTGATGGAGGACGAGCGGGAGCTGACCGGGAACCGCGCGCACTTCCTGGACCACGGGGTGGACGTCGACCACTTCACCGCGCGCCCGGAGTACGAGTGGCCCGACGACATCCGGTCGATCGACGGCCCGCGCATCGGGTTCTTCGGCGCGCTGGACGACTTCCTGGTGGACTTCGACCTGCTGGAACGCCTGGCGGCCGAGCTGCCGGACGTCTCGCTGGTGCTGATCGGCGACGCCACGCACCCGATGGAGCGCTACGACAAGTACCCCAACGTGCACTGGCTGGGCTTCCGCCCCTACGACACCATCCCGGCCTACGGCTCGGCGTTCGACGTGGCGATCATGCCGTGGCTGGACAACGACTGGATCCGCCACTCCAACCCGATCAAGCTCAAGGAGTACCTGGCCCTGGGCCTGCCGGTGGTCAGCACGGACTTCGCCGAGCTGGACGCCTACCGCGACCGCGTGCGCGGGGTGACCGGGCACGCGGAGTTCGTCGAGGCGGTCCGCCGCACCCTCGCCGAAGGCGGCCTCAAGCCCGCGAACGCCCTGCGCAGGTCGGTGCTGACGTACTCGTGGCACTCGCGGGCCGCCGAGTTGCTCGGCCTGGCCGAACGGTGACGGGGATAACGATGACGGCCTGAACCGGGCGGACCGGGCGTCGGGCCGGCCCGTACTTCTCTACTGTGGGTGGTGTGCAGCCACTGCCCCCGGACGCCCCGCAGCGGATCGGCGACTACACGCTGCTCGCCGCCCTGGGCCGCGGGGCGATGGGTTCCGTGTTCCTCGCCCGGTCCCGTGGTGGGCGGCCGGTCGCCGTCAAGGTCGCCAAGGCCGAGCTCGCCGACAACCCGCAGTTCCGGGAGCGGTTCCGGCGCGAGGTGGAGATGGCGCGCGCGGTCGGCGGGTTCTGGACGGCCACCGTCGTCGGGGCCGACCCGGACGCCGAACGGCCGTGGATGGCCACCGAGTACGTGGTGGGACCGACCCTCCAGCAGGCCGTCCACGACTTCGGGCCGCTGCCCGAGAAGGCCGTGCGCAGGCTCGCCGGCGGCCTGGCCGAGGCCCTGGTGGCCATCCACGGCGCGGGCCTGGTGCACCGCGACCTCAAGCCGTCCAACGTGCTGCTGGCCACCGACGGGCCGCGGGTCATCGACTTCGGCATCGCCCGCGCCCTGGAGAGCTCCGGCCTGACCGAGGCGGGCATCGTGTTCGGCACGCCCGGCTACCTCTCGCCCGAGCAGGTCGTCGGGTCGACGATCACCACGCAGAGCGACGTGTTCGCGCTGGGCTCGGTGCTGGTCTACGCGGCGACCGGCGCGGGACCCTTCGGCGAGGGCGCCACGTCGGCCCTGGTCTACCGGGTGGTGCACCAGGAGCCGGACCTGTCCCGGGTGCCGCCGGGGCTGGTGCCGTTGATCGTGCCGTGCCTGGTCCGCGACCCCGCGCACCGGCCGACCCCCGCCCGGCTGTTGGAACTGGTCGGGCCGCCGTCCAACGACCCGTCGTGGCTGCCCGCGCAGGTCCGGACGCTGGTGGAGGAGCGGCACACCCAGCTGCGCGACCTGCCCGCCAAGCCGCCCACCCGGGTCATGGCCGAGCCGGCCAAGCCGCCGACCCGGCTGATGGTGGAGGACCCGCCGCCGGCCCAGCCGCAGCGGGTCGTGCCGCCGATCAAGCCCTACACGCCACCGGCGAAGAAGAGCGGGTCGCAGTTCAAGACCTCCCGCGCGGTCGGGTTGGGCTGGATGACCGCGCACGGCCTCGCCGCCCTGCTGTCCCTGGCGATCACGAGCGACACCGCGAACACGCCCGCCGGGGTGCGGGCGGCGGCGCTGGTCGCGTTCGTGGTGTTCGCGTCGGTGGCGGTGCGACTGCTGGTCGGGGTGCTCCGGTCGCCGCTGACCGTCGACATCGGGCCGGACGGGATCGTGCTGTCCAACGGCGCCAAGAGCCGCCGCCTGCCCTGGTACGCGATCTCGCGCGTGCGGGTCGACGCGCACCACTCGCGGCCGTGGGTCATGGTGTGGCTGCACGGGGCCGCCAAGGCGCCGGAGTCGCTGGGGCGCGGCAGCTTCCACAGCCACAAGGGCGGCCTGCGGGTCTACCCGATCTCGCACGAGCGGTACCGCAAGCGGCGGGAGCGGGACGTGGCGGAGATCCGGTCCGCGCTGGCCTGGTACGGCTCGTCGGTCTACGACCCCCGTTAGGGTGCGCGGGTGGACAAAGATCACCCGGTGAAGGCGGGCCTCACGCCGTCGGAACTCGCGCTGGACCTGCTGGCGCGGGTGAACGAGGCCACCGAGTACGGCCGGTCGCGCAAGGACCGGTTCCGCCGGCGGTCGGCGGCCCTGAAGGTGTCGCTGCTGTCGTTGTCCGCGACGGCCACGATCATCCTGGGCTGGCAGGACCTGGACTTCTGGACCGGCCTGGCGTTCTCCCTGGTCGCCCTGACCACCGTGGTGAGCGCGCTGGAGCCGTTCTTCGCGTGGCGGTCGCTGTGGGTGCTGATGGAGGAGTCCCAGTACCGCTTCTACCGCCTGCGCGACGACTTGGCGCACTACATCGCCGCCACCAAGCCCGAGGACGTCGACCGCGCCCACGTGGAGGCGTTGTTCGCCCAGTACCAGGCCATCTGGTCGCAGGTCAGCGACCGGTGGCTGGAGTACCGGCGGATCAGCGACCGCTGAACGTGGCCTTGCCGGGGCCGTCGGCCAGGAACGACGCCACCCCGTTGCGCAGGTCCTCGGTCTCGAACAGGTCCGCCGCGATGGACGTGACGTGCTCGTTGGCCTCGGCCACGCCGCCGCGCTCGTAGTGGGCCAGCACCTGCTTGGTGGCCGCGTGCGCCATCGTCGGACCGGCCGCCAGGGCCGTGGCGAACGCCAGCGCCGCGTCGTCGAAGCCCTCGTCGGGCAGCACCCGGTTGACCACGTTCCACCGCTCCAGCGTGGCCGCGTCGTACCGGTCGCCGGTCATCACGAACTCCTTGGCCCGCCCCACGCCGGCGCGCGCGGCCAGCCGCTGCGTGCCGCCCATCGTCGGGGTGAGCCCGATGACCTGCTCCACCAGCCCGAACGACGCCCGCTCCGAGGCCAGCAGGATGTCGCAGGCCAGAGCGACCTCGAACGCCCACGTCAGGCACAGGCCGTGCGCGGCGAAGACGGTCGGGAACGGCAGGCCGGCCACCCGGTCGGGCAGGTCGAGCATCTGGTCGAACAGGGCCTTGGCGCGCCCCCGGGTCTCCTGCGCGGCGAACAGCCGCACGTCCACCCCGCCGCTGACCACCTTGCCCTCGAACCTGATCAGCAGGGCGCGGGCGGGCCGGTCCTCCAGGTCGCCGACGGCGGCGTCGAGCAGGTCCTGGAGTTCGGCGGAGTAGAGGTTCAGCGGGGGAGCGTCCACGGTGAGCACGGCCACACCCGCCGCGTCCCGCTCGACGCGGACCTGTTGCGCTGCCACGGGCGAGGACTTTACACGCGTCCGGAATGGCGAAAACCAGGTGTCCGAATGGCCCAACGCCTGCTGAGAATAGCCGCGTGACGACTTGGACCGTTCAGCCAGTTGCGCCCGACAGCCCCGCCGCGGTAGGCCTGATCCGGACGTACCTGGCCGACATCATCGGCCGCTACTACGGCCGCCCGGCCACCGACACCGAGGTGGACCGGGCGATCGCGGACGACCCGACCGACGACCTTTCGATGTTCTTCCTCGCGTTCCGGGACGGGCGCGCCCTGGGCTGTGCCGGCTTCCGCATGGTCGACCCGACAACTGCGGAGTTGAAGCGGCTCTTCATCCATTCGGACGCACGCGGACTCGGCGGCGGAAGAACACTCTTGGTAGCCGTGGAAGCTGCTGCTGTCTCGTTTGGCGCATCCTCCATTCGCCTCGACACCCGCGCTGACCTGGTCGAAGCCCGAAACCTGTACACCCAGCACGGTTACGCTGAGGTGCCGGCGTTCAATGACGACCGCTATGCGGAGCACTGGTTCGTGAAGCCGCTATCGGAGCCATAGGCTTCGGGAATCCCCCGTGTGAGGTGTCTCACTTGACACTGAATTAGGGGGACAGTTGAGTGTGTCACGAAAGTCGGCCGCGGAATGAAATGGGGATCAGTCCAGTGGCTTTCGCCGTCGAGTTGACATTTCGTGATGCGCGCCAGGTGCGGAGATCCATTCATCTCGCACATCGCGAATACTGGCGACCGCTCGCAGAGCAGGGCGTCCTGGTGGGCACGGGACCGTGGGCCGACGGCTCCGGTGTCCTGTTGATCTGCCAGGTGCCCGACGAGTCCGCCGCGCGCGACCTGGTGCGCGGTGACCCGTACGTGCGTTCGCAGTCCATCGCGGAGGTGCGCATCCGCCAGTGGCACGTGCTGATGGGAGTGCCGGAGGGCGAGCGCGTCCCCGGCATGGTTCGGCCACGCGACGGGCAGAGCGCCGATGCCCGGACGCGCGAGCAGCTCACACCGCACGAGCACCGGATCGCGCTGATGATGTTGGAGGGCATGACCAACCGGCAGATAGCCGAGCACTTCTCGGTGTCCACCCGGGCGGTCGAACTGCACATCACGCGCATCTACCGCAAGCTCGACATCGGCCGCCGGGCCCAGCTGGCCGCGGCGATGCCGTGGGGGCAGCGCTCGTACTTGTGAGCTGACCGGCCGACCACGACCGGACGGAGGGCTTGCCGCGTGCTCGCGGCAAGCCCTCCTTCACGTCACCAGCTCGGCCCGCGAGGCCACGCCGAGCTTGCGCAGGACCCGGGCCACGTGCTGTTCGACGGTCCGGGGTGACAGGAACAGCACTTCGGCGATCTCCCGGTTGGTGTGCCCCTGGGACAGCAGCCGGGCCACGTCCCGTTCACGCGGCGACAGGGCGTTGCCGTAGCCCCGCCGACCCCGCCGCGACGGGGTCGCCACCCCCGCTCCGCGCACCAGGTGCCGGCACCGCGCCGCGTCCCGGCTCGCGCCCAACGCGTCGAACCGGTCCGCCACCTCGCCCAGCGCGGCGACCGCGGAACCGCACAAGGCGATCCGCTCGGACAACACCGCCGAGTAGTACGCCAGCCCGAGTTCGTCGGCGGCCCGGCGCGCGTCCTGCAATAGGAACACGGCGTCCTCGTCCCGCGCCGTCGCCAGCAGCGCCCGGCACACCTTCACCGCCACCCCGGCCAGCGGCGCGTCCCGGTCGGCGATCCCCGCGGACAGCTCCTCCACCAGCTTCACGGCGTCCTCGACCCGCCCGGCCGTGCACCAGGCGTCCACGGCGGCGGGCGCGAGTTCGCCGGCCCACGCCCAGACCCCCTTGCGCCGCAACAACTCGACACCCCGGTCCGCCTCGGCGCACGCCCGCGCCACGTCACCGCGTTCCAGCCACAACCGGGTCAGCGCGGCGAACCCGCCCAACGCCACCGGCGTGATCGAGTTCTCCACCGACCGCACCCCGGACTCCGCCAGGTGCCGCTCGGCGTCGTCCCAGTCGCCCCGCGCCACCGCGAGGCACCCCAGCACCAGTGAGATCTCGCTGGCCACCGGCAGCAGCTCCCGGTACTCCTCCAGCAGCCGCCCGGCCCGCGACACCAGCGACCCCCAGTTGCCGGAGTACCAGTCCAGGTGGATCTGGGTGGACTGGCCGGTGCTCGCGGTGAACGGCACCCCCGCGCCCACCGTGAGCCGCAGCCCCTTGTCCAGGAAGTCCCGCGCCAGGTCGAAGTGGCCCACCAGCATGCAGGCGTCGGCCAGGTTGCAGTTCGCCCGCGCCAGGTGCCGCCGCGTCTCCACGTCGTCCGCCCCGGCCGGCAACCGGTCCAGCTCGGCCAGGACGCCCCGGTCGCCGATCGACAGCCGCGAGCCCAACTCGTTGGCCAGCAACGAGTACCGCACCCCCGGGTCGTCGCACCGCTCGATGAACGAGTCCACCACCCGCATCCACCGCAGGTGCTCGGCCAACGGCGTGGCGCCCACGAACGGCTGCCCCAGCACGGCCCGCCCGCGCATGGCCAGGTCGGGCCGGTGGTCGGCCAACTCCTCGACGGCCAGCTCGATCTGCACCCGCGCCTGCACGACGCTCTCGAACTGCCGGACCAGCAGGAACCCGAGGTTGAGCCGCACCTCGCCACGCGCCTCGCGGGACAGCCGCCGGTCGTTGAGCAGCCGCTCCAAGGTGGTGCGCGGGTCGTGCTGGTCGATCCCGCCCCGAGCCACCTGCCCGAGCTTCACCGCCAGTCGGTCCACGTCGGCCGGCGTCAGCGAGGCCTCGTCCAGCAACCGCTGGTAGAGGTGGGTCGCGGTGGACGGGTCGCCCACCTCCAGCGCCCGGTCCGCCGCCGCTTCCCCGTTGCGCACCCAGTCCGCCGACCGCCCGGCCCGCCGGCTGTGCTCCGCCAACTGCATGACCGGCCGGGGATGCACGCCCTCCAAGGCCTCCAACGCCCGGACGTGCAACCGCTGCCGTTCCGGCCCGGTGAGCGTGTCGTAGACGGCCTGCTGCGCCAACGCGTGCCGAAACCCGTACCGCATCTCGTCGTTCTCGAACAACACCCCGCTGTGCAGGGCGTGGTTCAACGCACCCCGCGCCCGCTCGGCCTCGACGGCGCCCACCCGTGCCAACAGCTCTTCGGACGCCGGCACCCCCAGCACGGCGGCGGCCTGCGCGATCCGCCGCCCGGCGAGGGGGAGGCGGTCCAGCCGCTCGGCCATCGCGTCCCGCAGCAGCGCCGGCACGGAGACGTCGTCCAGCAACCGCCAGTCCGCCCCCGGCAGGACCCGCAACACCTCTTCGACCACAAACGGGATCCCCGCCGTCCGCTCGTGCAGCCTCGCCGCGAACTCGGCCGACACGTCCCCGCCGAGGATCTCCACGGCGAGGTCCCGCACCCCGTCCCGATCCAACGGCCCCAACTCGACCACCGCGCCGGTCACCCCGGCCGGCGGCCGGTACGCGGCACCCAACGCCATCCCGCCCGGCGCGTCCTCCCGCCGGTAGGTGACCAGGACGGAGAGGTTCGAGGGCGGATCGGCCATGAGGAACCGCAACAGGTGCCGACACCCGTCATCCGCCCAATGCAGGTCCTCCACCACCAACAACACAGGTCCAGCTGCCGCCAACACCTCCCGCACGGCCCGGAACAGGTGATGACGCTCGTGCCGCGGGTCGTCCGGCCGCGCAGGCGGCTCCGGTAACAACCCGGCGATCTCCGGCACCAGAACCCGCAAAACCCCGGTCACCGGACTCAACGCCCCTCGAACCCGCACCGTCCGCAACGCGTCCAACACGGCCCCGTACGGGAAGGGCTCACGCAACGGCTGGCAAAACCCCGCCAACACCTGCACCGCCCCGACTTCGGGCCGCCGCACCAACTCCCGCACCACCCGACTCTTCCCGACCCCGGCCTCACCCACCACCATCGCCACCGACGGCCGCGCCACCACGGCCCGAACCAACGCAGCCAACTCACCACCCCTCCCGACCAGGGCAGGGGAACTGGTGCGCGGAGGTGTCATGTGCGACTCCAGGGAGATCGGCCGACCCCTGTATTAGAACCCGGATCGTTCACAGACAGCACCCCCCACGTTCACACCCCCCACCGCCCCCTGCCCTTTCGGAATGCATTCCGAAAGGGGCGGCTCGCGCGCGTTACGGATCGCCGGACCACAAGTTCACCGGCGTGGGTCATGTCACAGAATGAGGTGATCCGGGCAGCCGCACCGAATACTCCTACTGGTCGGTAGCGGATATGTGGGAGTCATCAGTGCGTAACGTCGTGATCATCCTGGTCGCCGCCCTGGCCCTCGGCGGCTGCGCGGCCACCGATGACAACGCCCAGGTCAAGGCAGGTCCCGGGGTCACGGCGGACACGATCTCGCTCGGCGTGCTGACCGACATGACCGGCCCGTTCTCGCAGTCGGCGCTGATCCGGATCAAGGGCTACGAGCTGTACTTGAGCGAGCTGAACGAACGCGGCGGCATCTGCGGTCGCAAGGTGGAATTGAAGCAGAAGGACCACGGCTACAACGTCGACCGAGCCCTGGAAGGCTATTTCGAGCTGGAGCCCCAGGTGCTCGGCTTCATCGACGTTGCAGGCGCCCAGATGACCGCCGCGATCGCCCCCGACCTCATGCAGACGCGGGCCATCGTCGCCCCCGCGTCCTGGTCGGCGTCGCTGCTCGGCAACCCGCACATGATGATCGTCGGCACCACCTACGACCTGGACGTCATCAACGGCCTCGACCACCTCCGCCGCCAGAACGGCTTCAAGCCCGGCGACACCATCGGCCACATCCACGTGGACAGCGACTACGGCCGCAACAGCCTGGAGGGCAGCCAGTTCGCCGCCCAGCAGTGGGGCCTGAACCTGATCACGAAGACCGTCCCCGAGGCCACCACCGACGTCATCACGCCAGTCCAGGAGCTGAAGGCGGCAGGCGCGAAGGCAGTGTTCCTAAGCACCTCCCCACCCCAGACCGCATCCGCCGTAGGCACCGCCGACAAGCTGAACTGGGACGCCCCGTTCCTCGTCAACGCAGTCGGCTACGACCCGCTCATCCTCGACTCCCCGGTAGCCGACGCCGTGATCGAGCGCGTCCTGGTGGTCTCCCCAATCGCCCCCTACGCAGCCGACCTACCAGGCCCGAAGTCCGTAGCCGAGAAGTTCGAACGCAAGTTCCCCGGCCAGAAGCCAACCGGTTCGGTAGACCACGGCTACGCCATCGGCATCGCCTTCGCCGCAGTACTGGAAAAGGCCTGCGCGGCCCGCGACCTGAGCCGCGACGGCGTCCTGCGAGCGTTCCAGGACACCAACGCGGTGGACACCGACAGCCTGACCGGCCCCCTGAGGTTCTCCCTGGTCGGCCGCCCGTCAAGCACCCAGTCCTACATCGCCAAGCCGGACCGGCAAGCACCAGGCGGCCTCGCCGTGCTGGCCAACCTCTTCGAATCCGACCTGGTCAAGCTCAAGGGCACCCGAGCGAAGTAGTTTCCCCACCGCCGCGCGGGGAACCCGCAGGTCATGGTCGAGGTGAGCCTGCGAATCCCCGCCCCGGCGGCCCGTGTCTTCGCCGTGCTGTCGGACGGCTGGTCCTACGCAAGCTGGGTAGTGGGCGCAGCCCACATCCGCGAGGTAGACGCCGGCTGGCCCGCCCCAGGCACCCGCATCCACCACAGCGTAGGCACCTGGCCCGCCTTGGTCTCGGACGTGACATCAGTCCGCTCCTGCGACCCAGGCCGCACCCTGGAACTGGAAGCCGGCATGTGGCCCTTCGGCGCAGCCCACATCCGCTTCGAACTGTCCGAAGAGGACGGCGGCACCCTGGTCCGAATGCACGAGGAGGCCGTCAAGGGCCCCCTCTCAATCCTCCCATCAGCCGCCCAAGCCCTCTTCCTCTCCCCCCGCAACAAAGAAACCCTGCACCGCCTAGCCGACCTAGCCGCCCGCCGAGAAACCCCCCGCTAACCCCACACCCTCCGCGCGCAGCGCGTGCTCTTCGGCGAAGCCGGCGAGTGGGCAGTCCGCCGGGGAGGACACAACTCAACTTGGGC
>NZ_JBBEGC010000176.1:0-12095 GCF_037401995.1 Saccharothrix sp. CCNWYY140 | reverse complement strand
TCAGGACAACCCCGACAAAGCGTGGTTGCCCTTCGGGCAGGCCATACGGTGGGGGAACCGAGGCCCTCCACTTGTAGCTAGGGCTACAGCGCGCTCCGCGCGCGAACTACGCGCTGCGCGCGGGAAAGGCGGCGCGGCCGGTGAGTTGGAGGGTGCGTGGGCTTGCGGCTGGCGGGTGGGACCGGCGTGAGTGGGTTGTGGGGCGCGTAAGTGGTGCGTTGCCGGATTGGTTGTGGTGGTGGGGGGCAAAAAGTGGGGCTGTGGGGAATGATCAACCTTGGCCCCTGGTTGTCCGAAGTGGGTGGTCAGGGGTGGGCTGGGGGTTGGCCCCGGTCCTTGTCCACCGCATCTCGTTAGAGTGCGACGGGATCGGGATCGGGTACGGCAAGGGGAGCGGAGCGGGGTATGGGTGTGAAGGTTGGGTACAAGGCGTCTGCCGAGCAGTTCGGGCCTCGGGAGTTGGTCGAGTACGCCGTGTTGGCCGAGGAAGTCGGGTTGGACAGTGTGACCGTGTCCGACCACTTCCTGCCCTGGCGGCATGAAGGTGGGCATGCGCCGTTCGCGCTGTCGTGGTTGTCCGCTGTTGGCGAGCGGACCAAGCGGGTGACGCTCGGGACCAGTGTGTTGACGCCCACGTTCCGCTACAACCCCGCTGTCATCGCGCAGGCGTTCGCCACGTTGGCGTTGCTCTACCCGAACCGGGTGTTCCTGGGTGTCGGGTCCGGGGAGGCGCTCAACGAGATCGCCGTGTCGGGGCGGGAATGGCCGGAGTTCAAGGAGCGGTTCGCTCGGCTGCGGGAGGCCGTGCGGTTGATCCGCGAGTTGTGGACGCAGGACAACGTGAACTTCGACGGCGAGTACTACCAGCTCGTCAACGCCAACATCTACGACCGGCCCGAGCAGCCGGTGCCGATCTACATCGCCGCCGGTGGGCCGACCGTGGCCAAGTACGCCGGGCGGGCCGGGGACGGGTTCATCTGCACCTCGGGCAAGGGCATGGAGCTCTACACCGAGCAGCTGCTGCCGGCGGTCGCGGCGGGGGCCGAGGCCGCCGGCCGCGATGCCGCCGAGGTGGACCGGATGATCGAGATCAAGCTGTCCTACGACCGCGACCCCGCCCAGGCGCTGGAGAACACCCGGTTCTGGGCGCCGCTGTCGCTGACGCCCGAGCAGAAGCACAGCGTCGGCAGCGCCGAGGAGATGGAGCGCCTGGCCGACGAGCTGCCGATCGAGCAGGTCGCCAAGCGCTGGATCGTCGCCTCCGACCCGGAAGAGGCCCTCGCCCAGATCCAGCCGTACGTGGACGCGGGCCTCAACCACCTGGTCTTCCACGGTCCCGGTCACGACCAGGAGCGCTTCCTCACCCAGTTCGCCGAGGACGTCCTTCCTCTGTTGCGCAAGCTCGGCTGACGGCCTTACTCACCGCGGAGTCGAGGACGGGGTCGCCGAACAGGGTGATCCGGGCGATCCCGTCCTCGGCCAACTCCAGTACGACCACCGCGAAACGCCGGCCCCGCAAGTACGACACCGCGCCGAACCCCCCGTTGACGCGGATCGTCTCCATGCGCCAGTCGCCGGGCGACTCCATCGCACGGGCCGCCAGGTAAGGCGCGCACGTCGCCTTCCCGGCGAACCACGTCCGCACCGGCGCCATCTCCAGCGCCGCGTCCACCCGCAGCAACTCCTCCAACGCGGCGGCGTCGCTGTTCTCGAACGCGTCGACGTACCGGCGCAGCAGCTCCCGCGCCCGTTCCTCGGTGGGTTCCGGCGCCGGCCGGGTCGCGGGCGAGACCTCCGCCAGCCGCACCCGTGCCCGGCGCAACGCGCTCTTCACCGCGTCCACCGACATGTCCAGCACCTCGGCGGCCTCGGGCGCGGTGAACGCCAGGACGTCACGCAAGATCAGCACCGCACGCTGACGCGGCGGCAGGTACTGCAAGCTCGCCACCAGCGCCAACCGGATGCTGTCCCGCATGGCCGCGATCGCCGCAGGGTCGTCGTCCTCGGAGGTCACCAGGGCGTCCGGCAGCGGCTGGAGCCACCGCGTCTCCGGTCCCGCGAAGACCACCGGACGGTCCGGGTCGTCGGCCGGGGCGGTCAGCTCCGACGGCAGGACCCGGCGGCTGTGGTGGCTCAACGCGGTCAGGCAGACGTTGGTGGCGATCCGGTACAGCCAGACCCGGACCGACGACCGCCCCTCGAAGTCGTCGATCGCGCGCCACGCCCGCAGGTAGGTCTCCTGGACCGCGTCCTCCGCGTCGTCCACCGAGCCGAGCATCCGGTAGCAGTGCGCCACCAGCTCCCGCCGGTGGCGCTCCACGTCCCGCTCGAAGCTCACGCCGGGAACTCCGCCGCGAACCGCCGCAGGGGCTCGACGTCCGTCCCGACGAACCCGATCACCAACTCCTGCACGCCGACCTCCTCGTACCGGGCGATCCGCTCGCGGATCGTGTCGAGCGTGCCGATCAGGCCGTAGGACGCCAGGTCGCCGGGGAACGCGAACTCCGACCCGGGCGGCACCAGCGCACGCGCCGCCTCGTCGCTGTCGGCGATGATGCACGCGGTGGTCGCGGTGCGCTTGATGCGGTCGAAGTCGGTCCCCACGTCGGCGCAGTGCTTGCGCAGCACCTCGTACTTGTGCGCCAACCCCTCGGGCGACTCGATGACGTTGCACCCGTCGGCGTACTGGGCCACGATCCGCAGCGTCACCCGCTCACCGGCGCCGGCGACCATCAGCGGGATGCGTTCCTGCACTCCCTTGGGCTGGTTCACCGCCCCGCGCACCGTGTAGTGCTCGCCCTCGAACGTGGCTTCCTCGGACGTCCACAGCGCCCGCACGACCTGCACGGCCTCCTCCAGCCGCCGCAGCCGCTCGCCGGGCGGTGGGAACTCGTAGCCGTAGCCGACGTGGTCGGGCTCGTACCAGCCCGCCCCGATGCCGAAGGTGAACCGGCCGTTGGACAGGACGTCCAGCGTGGACGCCATCTTCGCCTGGAGCGCTGGGTTGCGGTAGGCGTTGCCGGTCACCAGGTGGCCCAGGCGGACGCGGGAGGTCTCCCGGGCCAGCGCGGCCAGCGTGGTCCACGACTCGAACAGGTAGTCCTGGGACGGCGGGATGGTGTGCAGGTGGTCGGGCGCCCACACGGCGGCGTACCCGAGCTCGTCGGCGGCCCGAGCGAGCCGGGTGAGCGTGTCGAAGGCCTCGACGGGGTCGGTGACGCCGGCGAAGTCCCGGCCGAAGCCGGTGGGCAGGAAAACAGAGAACTCCATGACGGTGCAGACCTCGCCCACGCCCGAAAGGGGTCGCTCTTCTAGAACCGGCAGAACCGCCGGACGAGGTCGGCGTGCGACGGGTACTCCGCCGCCACCTCGTCCGCCTTGGCGAAGCTCACCACGTCGTCGGTGTACGGCGGCACGACCACGGTCCCGACCAGCGACCACTCGCCCGCCGGCTCACTGGCCTGCCACACCCCGGCCGGCACGACCACCTGGGGCCGCTGGCCCGCCGCCAGGTCCGACCCCAGCACCGGCTGCTCGACCCGCCCGTCCGGGTGCAGCAGCAGCATCCGCAGCGGCGCGCCCGCGTGGTACGCGTAGACCTCCAGGTGGGTCAGCACGTGCAGCCCGGAGAACTCCGGCGCGCGCAGCAGGTAGTAGATCGCCGACGCCTCCTCGGACCGCCACGACTGGCCGAAGTGCCCGCCCTCCACCGGCAGCTCTTCCAGTCCCAGCAGGGAGATCGCCTCGTCCGGGGTCATGTCAGCTCCGCCTCCACCGATCCGTGCACCACGACCATGCCCTTGCCCAGTCGTTTCGCCGTGTACATGGCCGCGTCCGCGCTGCCGAGCAGGTCGTCCGCGGTGAGCGCCGGGTCGTGGGTCTCCCGGTGCGAGATGCCGATGCTGGCCCGGATGCGGTGCTCGCCGTGGGACGTGCGGTGCGGGGACGCCATCGCCGCCAGCACCCGGTCGCCGATCTCCTCCGGCCGCGCGGGGTAGCCGTCGACCAGGATGCCGAACTCGTCGCCGCCCAGCCGGGCCACGGTGTCCTGAGGGCGGACGCAGTGCTGGAGGCGTTCGGCGACGATCCGCAGCACGGCGTCGCCCTCGGCGTGGCCGTAGTTGTCGTTGACGTCCTTGAACCCGTCCACGTCGATGAACAGCACGACCAGCGGGTCGGGCCGGTCCAGCGCCGCGTTGAGCCGTTCCCGGAACAGCACGCGGTTGGCCACCCCGGTCAACGGGTCGTGGTAGGCCTGGTGCCGCAGCCGCTCGCGGCTGTCGCGCAGCTGTTCCAGCAGCTTGACGTTGTCGATCAGGGTGAACAGCTGCCGGGCGATGACCAGCAGCACCACCCCGAGACCCACGTAGATCTCGAACGGGTTCAGCCGCACGCCGGTGGCCGTGCCGACCACGATGAACAGGCCGGTGACCAGCATCGGCAGGTACGGCACGAGGATGTGCAGCATCTCGCCGGCACGCAGCCGCCCGGTCCCGGACCGCTCCCGGCGCGGGCTGCTCGGGGCGATCGAGGACAGGAAGAACATCGCCGGGCAGATCATGAACCCGATGTCCGCCGCCGTGGGGATCGCCGTCGCGCCCTTGCTCACCAGGAACGCGAACACCCACCCCGACGACGACTGCGCCAGCCCCGCCAGGGCCACGAACAGCATCGGCAGCTGGCGCACCGACCGGTGCGACCACGACGACACCAGCAGCACGACCAGCATCACCAGGTACGCCGCCGGGTGCGCCACGACGGTGGCGAACCCCGGCCCGGAGGTGGCCCACGCGCGGACCATCGACTCCAGCAGCGACACCCACGTGAGGACGAACAACGAGCCGACGACGATCAGGCCGTCCAGCACGATGACGACCTTGCTGCGGTGGTTGGGCAGCGACCCGGAGCCGCCGTGCCCGAGCACCAGCACGGCGAACAGCGTCAGCACCGGCACGAGGATGAACCCCAGCGGCGCCACGGTGGTCGAGGGCAGCGAGACGCCCAGGAACACCTGTCCCCAGATCCACGCGCACATCCCGACCACGAGGCTGGCCATCGCCGCCGCCATCCACAGCCGCCACCGCCGGGCGGTGCCCTGGCGGCGCAACCCGGCGCGCCAGTAGCAGACCATCGCGGCGGCGGCCCCCGTCAGCTGCGCGAACTTGTCGATGGCGACGGAGGTAGAACGATCAAGGACACCCGAGACGACCAGTGACACGACCGCCACCAAGAGGAGGCAGACGGCAGCCGTGATGAGGCTGAACCGTCTCAAGGTCATGGCACCCCGCCTATGCCGCGACTGGAGTCGATCAGATGACCAAGCCACTGTAGTGACACCGTAACGCTCCGTCGAAGCGGGGGTATCGGCTTGTGACCGAACGCGTGTCGAACAGGGGGTGTGAACTTCCACCCGGTACGGTTCGAACTGGTGTTCGTGGCGGGCATTGGGAGAGGACCAGCGTGCGTGTGTTCGGAGTCGACCCCGGCCTGACCCGATGCGGTTTCGGGGTGGTCGACGGCGGTCCCGGACGCACCGTCAGACCCGTCGCCGTGGACGTCATCAGGACGCCGGTGGACGCCGATCTCGCGATCCGGCTCTTGCAGCTCTCCGACGCCGTCGAACAGTGGCTCGACCAGTACAAGCCCGATGTCGTCGCCGTCGAGCGGGTGTTCAGCCAGTACAACGTGCGCACCGCGATGGGCACCGCCCAAGCCGGGGGAGTGGTGGCGCTGGCCGCCGCCCGCCGGAACCTCCCGGTCACGTTCCACACGCCCAGCGAGGTCAAAGCCGCCGTCACCGGCTCCGGTCGCGCCGACAAGAAGCAGGTCACCGCGATGGTGACGAAACTCCTCGGCCTCAAGACCGCGCCTAAACCCGCCGACGCCGCCGACGCCCTCGCCCTGGCCATCTGCCACCTGTGGCGCGCGCCCATGCGGTCCCGCCTCGAAGAAGCCCAAGCCAGGGCCGCCGAACTCGCCCGCACCCACCGCGCGAGACTTGCCCAAGCCGCCGCACGCACGACCGGAGGGAAGACCCAGTGATTTCGTCGCTTCGTGGACAGGTGCTGTCCATCGGACTCGATCACGCGGTCGTCGAGGTGGGGGGCGTCGGGTTCGCCGTGCAGGCCACGCCCGCCACGCTGGCGACCCTGCGCCGCGGCGAGGAGGCCGCCCTGGCCACCGCCCTGGTCGTGCGCGAGGACTCGCTGACCCTGTTCGGGTTCGCCGACGCCGAGGCGCGCGAGCTGTTCGGGCTGCTCCAGACCGTGTCCGGCATCGGTCCGCGGCTCGCCTTGGCCACCCTGGCCGTGCTGGAGCCGGACAAGCTGCGCGCGGCCATCGCCGAGGGCAACCTCACCGTGCTCACCCAGGTCCCCGGCATCGGCCGCAAGGGCGCCGAGCGGCTGTGCATCGAGCTGCGGGACAAGGTCGGCCAACTCCCGTCCGCGCCCACCGCCTCCAACACCGGCCAGGTGCGCACGCAGGTCGCCGAGGCGCTGCTGGGCCTGGGCTTCCCGGCCAAGCAGGCCGAGCAGGCCGTGGACACCGTGCTGGCCGACGACGGCGCGCAGGGCACCTCCGAGGTCCTCCGCAAGGCGCTGGCGCTGCTGGGCCGCAAGCGATGACGTCCTTCGACGACGGCGACGACATGCTCGACCCGCTGCCCGACCCGGCCGAGCGGGACGTCGAGTCCACCCTCCGCCCGAAGGACCTGCACGAGTTCGTCGGCCAGCCCAAGGTCCGCGAGCAGCTCGAACTGGTCCTGCACGGAGCCCTGCGGCGGGGCGCGCCGCCGGACCACGTGCTGCTGTCCGGCCCGCCCGGCCTGGGCAAGACCAGCCTCGCCATGATCATCGCGGCCGAGCTGGGCGCGTCCCTGCGGATCACCTCCGGCCCGGCCCTGGAACGCGCCGGCGACCTCGCCGCGATGCTGTCCAACCTGGTCGAGGGCGACGTGCTGTTCATCGACGAGATCCACCGCATGGCCCGCCCCGCCGAGGAGATGCTGTACCTGGCGATGGAGGACTTCCGGGTCGACGTCGTGGTCGGCAAGGGACCGGGCGCGACCAGCATCCCGCTCGACATCGCCCCGTTCACGCTGGTCGGGGCCACCACCCGGTCCGGCGCGCTGACCGGCCCGCTGCGCGACCGGTTCGGGTTCACCGGGCACATGGAGTTCTACAGCCCCGACGAGCTGGAGCTGATCATCCGCCGGTCGGCCAAGATCCTCGGCGTGGACCTGCGCGAGGACGGCGGCCGGGAGATCGCCGGCCGCTCCCGCGGCACGCCCCGCATCGCCAACCGGCTGCTGCGCCGGGTCCGGGACTTCGCCGAGGTGCGCGCGGACGGCGCGGTGACCCGCGAGGTCGCCCGGGACGCGCTGGCCGTCTACGACGTGGACGAACTGGGCCTGGACCGGCTGGACCGGGCCGTGCTGGGCGCGCTGGTGCGCAGCTTCGGCGGCGGGCCGGTCGGCGTCTCCACGCTCGCCGTCGCGGTGGGGGAGGAGCCCACGACGGTCGAGGAGGTGTGCGAGCCTTACCTGGTGCGCGCGGGCATGCTGGCCCGCACGCCGCGTGGCCGGGTGGCGACCGCCGCCGCCTGGCTGCACCTGGGCCTCCAGCCACCCGCGAAGGCGCCCGGCGAGGGCACCAGGAGCCTGTTCGACGACGCCGGCGACTGAGCGGGTTTGCTGACCTGGCACAATCGGCGGCGGCACCCCAGGAAATCCGGACGTTCCGGGCACACCAGTCCCGCCGCGCCCGGTTGAACGGAGAATGATGGGCAACCTGTCTTCCTTGATGTTCCCGCTGCTGCTCGTGCTGCTGGCCGTGCCGCTGTTCCTCAGCGCACGCAAGCAGAAGAGGGCCGCGGCCGAGCAGCAGGCGCTCCTGAAGTCGCTGGAGCCCGGCGACCGGGTGATGACGACCTCCGGCCTCTACGCCACGGTCGTCGACGCGAGCGACGACGACACGATCGACCTGGAAATCGCGGACGGCGTGGTCACCACGTGGCTGCGGCCCGCGATCCGCGAGAAGGTCAACCCCGTCACCGACGTGGAGGAGACCGACGCGGTGGTCGACGACGTGGTCGAGGACGCGCCCGCCGCGACCGCCGAGCCGGCGCAGCAGGACAGCAAGAAGTAAGACGCACGGCGATCGGGGTTGTGCCGCACGCGCGGCACAATCCTTTCGCCGCCGCGCACCTATTGGGACGGCCCGGGAATCCGGGTCAAGTGTGAACGCCGTCCGGCCGATGTGATTGGTCCGGTTAACGCATTATGGCCGGTCGGAATGCCGGTCGGCGGTGGCCGAACCGGTTCGCCAACCGGTGACAGACAACTCACACGGTGCGGGGTACGCTGCGCAATCACCCGGCAGGGCAGTGCCGGGTGGACAAGCGCTGCCCTGGTCCGTGTCCCACGGTCCCGGCGGCGGGACATTCACAACGACAGTTGCAGGAGACGGACGGACCGTGGCACCCCCGGCCGGGCAAATCCGCCCCGCGAAGTACCTGGGCGCGTTTGTCCTCATCGTGGTCGCGCTGTACTCCTTGGTGTTCTTCACCGGGGGCGGCAAGGCGACACCCAAGCTCGGAATCGATCTCCAAGGTGGCACGCGGGTCACGCTGACCGCGCGCGCCCCCGACGGCCAGACGCCGACCGACCAGGCCCTGAACCAGGCTCGGGAGCTGATCGAGACCCGGGTGAACGGGCTCGGTGTCACCGGCGCGGAGGTCGTCCGCGACGGCACCAACCTGGTGATCACGGTCCCGGGCACGGACAGCGAGGGCGCCAAGCGCCTGGGCCAGACGGCGAAGCTGAACTTCCGCAAGGTCGTCGGCTCGCCGCAGCCCAACGCGCCCGAGCCCGCGCCGACGCCGTCGACCACCCCGAGCACCTCGGGTTCGGCCGCGCCGACCACCACGGCCCCGCCGTCGGGTTCGGAGACCGCGTCCGTCGCGCCGACCACGAACGCCCAGGGCCGCCCGGCGCCGCCGCTGGAGCAGCAGCCGACCGACACGGCCACGCCGCCCGCGACGACCACCCCGTCGGCGCCGACCGAGCCGCAGGTCGACTGCCGCAAGGTGTTCAACGGCGAGTACTCCGAGAAGACCGAGGACTCCATCAACGAGGCCCGGACGTGCCGCCAGGACCCGGCGCTGACCACGCTGGACGCGCAGACGGTCTCCCAGGCGCTGGCCGCCTTCACCTGCCCGAAGAAGGACCCGCTGCTGGGCAACGACGACCCGGCCCTGCCGCTGCTGACCTGCGACCAGAAGGCCGAGTTCAAGTACGTGCTCGCGCCGGTCTTCCCGGCCAAGGACGCGCAGGTCAAGGACGACGACTACACCCTGTACTCCCGGCTGACCGGTGAGGACATCTCCAACGCCATCTCCGGCACCGACCCGCAGGGCGCGGGCTTCGTCGTCGACCTGACCTTCAAGGGCGAGGGCGGCGAGAAGTGGGGCAAGTTCACCTCGGCGAACGTGTCCCAGCAGGTCGCGGTGGTGCTGGACAGCCAGGTCGTGTCCGCGCCGAACATCAACGAGCCCATCCTGGGCGGCAACACCCAGATCTCCGGCCAGTTCACCCAGAAGGACGCCGAAGGCCTGGCCAACGTCCTGAAGTACGGCTCGCTGCCGCTGTCCTTCGAGGCCTCCGAGGCCGAGACGGTGTCCGCGACGCTGGGCCTGGCCTCGCTCAAGGCCGGCCTGATCGCCGGCGGCATCGGCCTGGCGCTGGTGTTCGTGTACTGCCTGTTCTACTACCGCCTGCTGGGCCTGCTGACGATCCTGTCGCTGGCGCTGTCCGGCGCCGTGGTCTACGCGGTGCTGGTGCTGCTGGGCCGCTGGATCGGGTTCACCCTGGACCTCGCAGGCATCGCCGGTTTCATCGTGGCGATCGGTATCACCGCGGACTCGTTCGTGGTGTTCTTCGAACGGTTGAAGGACGAAGTGCGCGAGGGCCGGACGTTCCGCTCGGCCGTGCCGCGCGCGTGGGTCCGCTCCCGTCGTACGATCCTGTCGGCGGACGCGGTCAGCTTCCTCGCCTCGGCCATCCTGTACGTGATCGCGGTGGGCCAGGTGAAGGGCTTCGCGTTCACCCTCGGCATGTCGACCGTCCTGGACCTCGTCGTGGTCTTCCTGGTCACGCACCCGCTGGTCTCGATGGTCTCCAAGTCGAAGTCCCTGTCCAGCCCGAAGCTGTCCGGTCTCGGTGGCGCCGTCCAGGCGGGCGCCGACGAGCGGGCCGCCGTGTCGGCGGGCAAGACCGCCGCGAAGGAGGTCTGAGTCCGATGGCGCAGTCCAAGGGCAACGTGTTCCAGCGGTTGTACGTCGGCAACGGCGCCTTCGACATCGTCGGCAAGCGCAAGCGCTGGTACGTGCTGTTCGGCGTGATCCTGCTGGTGTGCCTCGCGTCGATCATCTTCCGCGGGTTCAACCTGGGCATCGACTTCACCGGCGGCACCCGCGTCCAGATGCCCGCGCAGAGCGCGTCGGGCACGATCAGCGTCGAGGCCGCGAAGGAGTCGTTCGCCAAGGCCATCGGCGAGGAGCCGACCGCGGTGCAGACCGTGGGCACCGGCACGGCGACGACCATCCAGATCCGCTCCGAGACGCTCGACGCGGCCCAGGTCGCCAAGCTCAAGGAGGGCTTGAACAGCGACCTCAAGCCCAACGGCGGCCTGAGCGCCATCAGCGACAGCGCGGTGTCGGCGTCGTGGGGCGGTGAGATCACCACCAAGGCGCTCATCGCCCTGGGCGTGTTCTTCCTCGCCGTGGCGATCTTCCTGGCGCTGTACTTCGAGTGGCAGATGGCCGTGGCCGCGCTCGTCGCGGTAGTGCACGACGTGGTGATCACGGCCGGCGTGTACTCGCTGGTCGGCTTCGAAGTCTCGCCGGCGACGGTGATCGGTCTGCTCACCATCCTGGGCTTCTCGCTGTACGACACGGTCGTCGTGTTCGACAAGGTCAAGGAGAACACCCGCGGCCTGCTCGGCCTGACCAGGCGGACGTACGGCGAGGCGGCCAACCTGGCGGTCAACCAGACCCTGATGCGGTCGATCAACACCTCGCTCATCGCGCTGCTGCCCGTGCTGGGCCTGCTCGCGATCGGCGTGGGCCTGCTCGGCGTCGGCACGCTGAAGGACCTGGCGCTGGTGCAGCTGACCGGTATGGCGATCGGCGCCATCTCGTCCATCTTCATCGCGACCCCGGTCGCGGTGGAGCTGAAGATGCGCGACCCGAAGTACAAGGCCCAGGCGGCCCGCGTGCAGCAGCGCCGCGACAACCTGGCCCGCAAGGCGTCGGGCGAGGTCGTCTCGGGCGGCGACGTGGTCGAGTCCACCGACGACGAGTCGCTGAAGGCCGAACTGCGCCACGAAAAGGCCCTGGCCGCGGCAGCCGGCGTCCCGTCCCGCACCAGCAAGTCCACCGACGCCCGCCGCCGCCCGACCGGCAAGAAGCACCGTTGAAGCTGGACAAGGCCCTAGGGCTCCTGCGTGAGGTCCCGGACTTCCCCCAACCGGGGGTCGTCTTCCGGGACCTCACGCCCGTCCTGGCCAACCCCGATGCCCTCCGTGCCGTGGTCGACGCGTTGCAGGACAAGATCCACCCGGACACACAGGTGGTAGCCGCCATCGAGTCCCGGGGCTTCTTGTTGGGGGCGGCGCTGGGGTATGGCTGGCGGTATGGGGTCGTGCCCCTGCGCAAGCCCGGCAAGCTGCCTGCGGTGGCCCATCGGCTGTCCTATGACCTGGAGTACGGGACGGCCACCCTGGAGTTGCCTGCGGATGCCATTCAGCCTGGTCAGCAGGTCGTCGTGGTGGATGACGTGCTGGCTACCGGGGGGACGGCGGCGGCTGCTTGTGCGTTGGTCGAGCGGGCTGGGGGAGTGGTGACCGGGGTGTCGGTCGTGCTGGAGATCCCCGGCTTGGGCGGTCGCGAACGGCTGGCCGGCCGCTCGGTGAACGCCCTGCTGGCCGTCTAGGTACTGACTCCCCTCGCCTCACGCGCTTTTCGGCGCGCGCAGCGCGGTCTTCGCGCGCGGAGCGCGCGGTAGGTGTTACCTACAAGTGGAGGGCCTCGGTTCC
>NZ_JBBEGC010000175.1:0-12102 GCF_037401995.1 Saccharothrix sp. CCNWYY140 | reverse complement strand
TCGCCCAGGCCGGACGGGGAAAGAAACCGAGGCCCTTCCCGTGGTCGCTAGCCGCTTCGGCTCGCGCCTTCGGCGCGAAGCGCGCTACGGGCGGAAGCCGTGCTGCGTGCGGAGGTCAGGACAGAGTGAAGGCCAAGACTGCGGTAGCGGTGAAGTCGATGGCCGGCTCCGAACTGGGCCACGACGTCAACTCGTCCACAAACCGCGACCCCACGGAGTCGAACTCCTTCGTATACGACTTGGCACAAGGAACCGCCCCCGCCGGCATCTCCCCCAAATCCGCAAACAACTCCGCCGCATTAGGCCCGTTGACCACCCCACCCGCCAACACCCGCGACCCTCCATCCGGGTCACCAGCCAAGTTCGCAGCCTGATGATGCGGACACTCGGGGAACCGAGCACCCACCCCAATCACCAAACTCGTCCCCCAAGCATTCGCCCCCAACGTGAAGTTCCGCTGCCGCACCCCAAAAGCATCAAACGCCCGATCCCCGGTCAACCCCCGGTACAACCGAGCAGTAGCAGCAAACCCGAAGCTACGCGTAGCCACGTCAAACTCCGTCACACTGGCCGCCGTCCGAAACGGGCTAGTGCGAGCACTGTCCACCCCGGACTGAAGCTGACGACGCAAATCCCCGATCACCAGCTCCTGCGTGACCTCCGCCCCCGGCACACCCGCCCGCAACAGCTTCACCAACCCGAAATGCCCCAGCGCACTGGTGTTGTAGACGTTCAACGTGTCCGCATCACCACCGCCCAGGTACACCGCCGCCCAGTGCGTGGCCTCCCTGGCCCACCGCTCAGCCCGAGGGTCACGCAGAGCCTTCCCCGCCAGAGCCAACTCCGCAGCACCAAACTCCATGTCGTCCACCCAAGAGCTCTCCGGGTAGTACGCATGCGGGAACGCGGTGACGAGCTCCCCCACATCCGCCGTCTTGGCCTGCGCAAACAGGGACGCCGCCTGCTCCAGGTACCAGCGCGCCTTGCGAGGGTCGCGTTCAAGCTGAGCCGCCAACGCGAACGACGCCGTCACGCGACCAACCAGGTTGGGGCTGATCTTCTCCCCAGGCTTGTTCGCACGGAACACGGGCCGGTGCTTGATGAAGTACTTCTCATCGCCCGGCTTCACGTCCAGCCTGTCGTCGTCCTCGGGAAGCCGCCACACGTCGTGGTCGCCCAGGAAGCCGTGTTCCTCACTTCCGGTCCCGATGCCGACCTGCGCGTACAGAACGCCCTTCTCGGCATCCCACACCTTGTCCAGCCACCGCAGACCGAACTCCGCCTCAGCCCGCAGTGCAGCCTTGGGTTCCGCGCGATGAGCGAACAGCAAGGACGCCGTGGAGTACGCAGTGGCATGGGTGAACTTCACGAAGTCGCCAGCATCGAACCAGCCACCCTCGACATCCACCTCCTCCCCCAACGACTTGAGAGGCTCGGCCAACTCGTCGCCGCCGTCGCCACGAAAGACCGGGGTGTCGTACACGGTCGCCGTGCGATCGGTCAGGTGCGCCGGTTTGCGGTTCAACCGGCCTGGGATGACGTCCGCGCCGTCGCGCTGCGCCTGGAAGAACTCGACCGTACGGTCGGTGACCGGGGAGAACAGGTCGGCACCGATCTTGAACGGTGGCGAGGTGGTGCCGGCCGCCTTGATCCGGTACGTGCCGGGCTTGGTCAGGGCGGTGAAGTCGATCGGCTGCACCGCGCCGAACTTCGCGCTCCACCCGCCCAGCGACGCGCCGAGCCTGCCCGACAGGACCGCACCACCGCCGGAGTCCACCACCGTGAAACGGCCGTCGACGGCGGACTTCGCGAGCAGATAAGCCTGCTTGCTCTCCGCCGTCCCGTACCCGACCTGGTCCAGCCGAACGTGCCCGGCCGGTGCGGCGTGCGCGGGTAGCGCCGTCGTCACCGATCCCACCAACGCCAGCGCCGTCGCCCACCGTGGGAACCGCATGGAACCTCCGCTCCAGGCCGGCGGCGGTGGCCTTAGTAAAGAACCTTCCCTAATAGCTCGGGAGACTAGCCGCCGGCCGGGGCGGTTACCAGCCCTCGGGGGGTTCCACGAAGGCCTTGCCCAGGTCGCGGGTCAGGCCCAGGGCCCGCCGGACCCACGACGCCGTGGCGCCGGCCAGGCCGCACGTCGGGGTCGGCACGGCGTGCGTGGCCAGGATCGAGCGCGGGAAACCCAGGCGGTCCACCAGGTCCAGCGCGGGCTTGGCCGCGTCGCGCAGCTTCAGCGGTCGGCCCGGGTCGGTGCTCGGCACGACGCCGAGGAACAGGGTCGTGCGCTCTTCCCACGCTTCGCCGACCTGGTCCCACAGGCCCTCGTCCAGCGCGGTCACGTCGAACGCGATCGCCTTCGCGCCGGCCTCGCGCAGCAACGTCAGCGGTGGGCGGGGTGCGCAGCAGTGGACGACCACGTCCGCGCCGACGCCCTCGATGACGGTTTGGAGCACGGCACGCGCGTCGGGCTCCGGCACGGCGGGCACCGTCCCCAGCTTGGACGGCGTGGGCAGCAGGCCGCGCAGCACGGCGGGCAGCGACGGTTCGTCCAGCTGCACGACGACCTTCGCGCCGGTCCGCTTGCCCACCTCGGCGACGTGCCGCGCCAGGCCCTCGGTCAGCGACGCGGTGAACTCGCGCAGCGCGCCCTTGTCGGTGAGCACGCGGTGGCCGCGCATCAGCTCGATGCCCGCCGTCAGCGTCCACGGCCCGGCCGCCTGCACCTTGACCACGGAGGGCGTCAGGCCGTCCGCGGCCTCCTCGAACGCGTCGAGGTCGCGGCGCAACAGGTCCACCGCGCGGCGGTGGTCCTTGCCGACGTGCGAGGCGGTCCGGTAGCCGGAGGTGACGATCTCGATCGGCAGGTCGACCAGCAGCGCGGCGGTGCGGCCGATGACGTCCGCGCCGACACCGCGTGCGGGCAGTTCGGGCAGGTGGGGAAGGGTGGGCAGTTCGCCGAGCACGACCCGCGCGGCTTCCAGCGGGTCCGTCCCGGGCAGTGAGCCGATGCCGGTGGCGCTGCCTTCGGACCAGGGTGCGTGTTCCACGCCGCACAGTCTCCCACCCCGGGCGCCGACCCGGTCCGGACCGAAAAGGTCTAGACCCATTGACGCGGTGGTCCAGTCCACTTACCGTCACTGTGTCGGTGCTGACAGTTGCGACGGCGCCGCACACGACGTGGTGTGGGGGCGTGCCGCGCCCCACGCTCCCACACCACCTCCACCCGTCCCCCTGTCACGGGAGCACGTTCAATGCCGAACAGAGTTCTCGCCGCCCTGGCCGCGGGCGTCGCCGCGGTCGTCACCACGGGCCTGCTGCCGGCCGCCCCGGCGGGCGCCGCGCCGAGCCCGACCGCCGTGTTCGCCCAGGACTCCGCGTGGGGTTCGGGCTACCAGGGCAAGTACACGATCACCGCCGGCAGCACCGCGCTGACCGGCTGGAAGCTGGAGTTCGACCTGCCCGCCGGCACCACGCCCGGCTCCTACTGGGACGCGACCCTGGCCAGCAGCGGCAACCACCACACCTTCACCAACCGCGAGTACAACGGCAACGTCGCCGCCGGCGCGTCCACGTCGTTCGGCTTCCTGGTCAACGGCACCGGCCTGCCCACCAACTGCAAGCTCAACGGCCAACCCTGCGCCGGCAGCACCACGACAACAACCACCACCAGCACGACCACCACCACTACGACCACCACCACGACTCCTCCCCCGGGCAGCATCAAGTCGGCCCCGTACGTCGACATCACGATGCCCACCCCGTCACTGGAGTCGGTGGCACGCGCGACCGGCCAGAAGGTGTTCACGCTGGCCTTCGCCCTGGCCGACAGCTCGGGCTGCAACCCGTCGTGGGGCGGCACGATCCCGCTCAACGACAGCCGGATCATCAACGACGTCCGCGCCCTCAAGGCGCTCGGCGGTGACGTGATCGTGGCAACCGGCGGCGCGGCCGGCCCGTACCTGGAGTACACGTGCTCGACCGCCGACGCCCTGCTCGGCGCGTACAAGAAGGTGCTCGACGCGGTCGGCAGCAACCACCTGGACGTGGACGTCGAGGCGACCATCCCGCACGACATGGTCAACACCGCGCTGAAGAAGCTCCAGACCGAGCGCGGCACGTCCATCAGCTACACCATGCGCGTCCAGGGCGACGACTACGGCATGGACCCGTACTCGGTGCAGATCCTCCAGAACGCCGCCGCCAAGGGCCTGACGGTGCTGGTCAACCCGATGACGATGGAGTTCGGCACGTCCAAGCCGGACTGGGGCGACGCCGTGATCGCGGCGGCGGAGAGCTCGCTCCGGCAGATGAAGCAGATCTGGCCCGCCAAGTCCGACGCGGAACTCAAGCGGCTGCTCGGCGTGACCCCGATGATCGGCCGCAACTTCAACGGCAAGGTCTTCACCCAGGACCACGCGCGCAAGCTGGTGAACTGGGCCAACACCAACCGGATCGGCCTGCTGGGCTTCTGGTCGGTGGGCCGCGACAACGGGTCGTGCCCCGGCGGCGGCATCTCGCCGACGTGCAGCAGCATCCCCCAGTCGCAGTACGAGTTCACCACCCTGTTCAAGGGGTTCACCGCGTAGCGACCCCGCGGGTTCGACGGGGGTGGCGACCCTGCGACGCCACCCCCGTCAACCGAACATAAGGTGCGGGGATGAACGGACCAGCGGACATGCTCGCGAACGACGCCGCGTCGACCGCGCTGGGGATCAAGGCCCTCGACCTCTCCGACGGGTCCGCGACCCTGACCATGACCGTCACCGACCGCATGATCAACGGCCACGGCATCGCGCACGGCGGGTACGTGTTCCTGCTCGCCGACACGGCGTTCGCCTGCGCCTGCAACCGTCCCGGGTCGGTGACGGTCGCGGCGCAGGCGGAGATCGACTTCCTGGTGCCGGTGCGGCTGGGTGACGAGCTGGTCGCCACCGCCGTGGAGAGGGTCCGGCGCGGCCGGAGCGGGATCTACGACATCACCGTGCGCCGCGGGGACGAGGTGGTCGCGGAGTTCCGCGGCCGGAGCCGGACCCTCAAGGGTTAGACCGGCTGAGCCGCGCGGCGCAGTCCGATCACTTGCAGGGTGATGAAACCGAGCACCGCCACGGCCTGGGCCACGATCATGAAAACCCCCAGTCCGGTCACCGGGAACCATCCGGCGAATGCGGTCAGGAAGCTGTCCACCACCCACACGAAGTTTCCGACGACCACCACGCCGATGAGTGCCCGGACGGGCCGCGTGCCGAGGAAGAAAACACCCACGCCATAAGCGACGAGGAATGCGCCGAGCCCCAGCACGAGACCGCGCGGCAATCCCAGTGGTGCGTCGATCAGAAGGGCCATGAGCCCCAACCCGCCCGAGGCGACACCGTCGAGCTTGAGTGCGAAGCGGAGGAAACTGTCGTTGCGAACCTGAGTCGTCGTCATGGCCCAGAAGTTAGGCCGGGGAACACTGCCGGCACCACGTCAAACACTGCCAACGGCTGCCAGTTGTCAGCCCGCGACCTGCACGGACAGGTCTGCGGCCACCAACTTCGCCCCCGCGTTCTGCCAGTTGTGGAGGGTCCGCTCGGGGACCTGGTTGACGAACCACGCAAGCGCTTTGCGGGCGTCCGGGTCGAGGTCTTCGCGTTTCGTGCGCCGTGAATACGGCCGGATTCCGACCACGTAGTAGAAATACAAGGCGTTGTAGTGCCGCCATTCGTCGCTGGTGCCGAAGTCGCCGTCCTTCGGCTTGAGCCGCTGGATGCTCTCCCACAACAACGACTTCAATTCCGCCGCGCGTTCCAGCGGTTGGTCGGGCGCACCTCGGGCGGCCAGGCGCTGCGAGATCACCGGGAGTTCCGTCAACGGGCTCGCCACGAGTTTCCCGAGGTCGCCGTAACTGCTCAGCGCCCGCCGGGTCAGTTTCACGAAATCCGCGTCGGGAGCCAGCGGCGCGCGGCGCGGCAGGGCGTCGGCGGCCTCGCGCAGCTCGGCCCGCTCCTCGGCGACCTCCGGCACGGCGACCCGGTCCACGACGGCCGCGAGCGGGTTGGCGAGGACCTGGAGCGCGACCGCCGCCGCGACCGTCCCGAACAGCAGCGGCGCGAGCCGGTCGTCCAGGAACAACGCCACCTGCCCGCCGAACACCGCCGCCATGCCCGCCGACACCAGCAGCGACCGCACCATGTCCGCGCGGATCGCCTCGCCCTCGTCGAACGCGTCCCGGACCGCCACGAGCACGCCGAACAGCATGAGGTCCACGCCGATCGCCGCCACCAGCCACACGGTCGGCACGAAGTTCAGCAGCACCGCGCCCGACCCGAGCAGGAACATCAGCGAAGCCGCGCCCACCAGCGTCCGATGTTCCCGCAGGTAGAGCACGAGCACCACAGCCAGCGGCACCAGCACCACCGGCGGGAAGAACCACGCCGCCACCACCAGTGGCGCCGCCGACAGCCGCCACCACCGGTCGTGGCGCTCCGGCAGCCAGCACGTGATCGCGCCCGTCCACGCGATCGCGGGCAGCGCCAGGACGACCGGGGGCACCGGCAGCGCGAGGGCCGCCGCGTAGGCCAGCAGACCGGCCGCGGTCCGGTGCAGCAGCGGCTTGCGCGGGTCGCGGACCAGCAGGTACAGGCCCAGCCACCAGGCCAGGCCGAAGGCGACGACGGACACCCCGATCACCCGGCGATCCTACGGTTGCGTCGGCTGGGACCATGAGCCTCATGCCGGTGGAGCTGACGCTGCGCAAGGCCGCCGAGGAGCTGGAACGCGGTGATCTGGCCAGTGTGCTGAAGGCACGGCAGCGGCTCTCCGGGCTGGTCGCGACCTACCCCGACCGGCTGGACCTGCGCGAGCGGCTGGCGGCGGTGTACCGGGTGCTCGGCGACGCGGCGCAGGCGGGCCGCTGGAGCTACCTGTCCGAGCACCGCGTCGAGGCGGAGGTGGCGGCGTTCGAGCGCGCCTACCGCACGCCGCAGGCCCGGCTGGCCGCGCTGAACTGGGTCGGCGGCGAGGACACCACCGAGACCGCGCGGGTCCGGCTGGCGGCGTTGCGCTCGGCGGTGTCGGAGGAGCTGCGGGCACGGCTGGCGGTGGCCGACGACCGCGACTCGTCGTGGCCGGCGAACGTCCTGGTCCTGCTCGGGCTCGTGGTGGTGCTGCTGTGCTTCGTGATCGGCGCGGTGACCGTCGTGGTGTGGGTGTACCGGTGGTTCGCCGGCTGATCGCGCATCCTGGTGACATGGACGTCACCGCCGCAGCCGACCGCATCCGCCCGCACATCCGCCGCACCCCGCTGTGGCGCGTGTCGGTGGACGGCCGCCCGCTCGTGCTCAAGCTCGAACACCTCCAGCTGACCGGCTCGTTCAAGCTGCGCGGGGCGGTGAACACCCTGCTGCTGGCCGGCGTCCCGGACCGGGTCGTCACGGCGTCGGGCGGCAACCACGGCCTGGGCGTGGCGATGGCCGCGAAGCTGCTGGGCACGCAGGCCACCGTGTACGTGCCGGTCAGCGCGCCCGAGGGCAAGGTCCGGCGGATCGAGGCGGCGGGCGCGAAGCTCATCCGGTCGGGCGCGACGTACGCGGAGGCGGTGGTCGCCGCGAAGTCCGCGCCGGGGTACTACGTGGAGGCCTACAACGACCCGGCGGTCATCGCGGGTCAGGGCACCGTGGCGCTGGAGGTCGTCGAGGAGGCCCCGGACGTGGACGTCATCGCCGTGGCCGCCGGCGGTGGCGGGCTGGCGGCGGGGACGGCCCTGTCCGGCGTGCGGGTGGTGGCCGTCGAGCCGGAGGGGTGCTGCTGCGTGCACAACGCGCTGGTCACGGGCGAGCCGGTCGACTCACCGGTCGACTCGGTGGCCGCGTCCGCGTTGGGCGCCACTCGGGTGGGTGATGTGCCGTTCGGGGTGCTGCGCTCGTCGGGGGTGAGGTCGGTGCTGGTCAGCGAGGCCGAGCTGCTGTCGGCACGGGACCGGTTGTGGGAGGAGTTCCGGCTGGCGGTCGAACCCGCGGCGGCCGTGCCCTTCGCGGCGTGGCTGCACGGGCGCGTGCCGGGGACGGCGTGCGTGGTGCTGTGCGGGGCGAACACCGACTGGACGCCGTAAGCCGGACGTTCCCGGCCGGCCTCAGCGGGTGGTGTCGATGGTGGCGCTGGCCAGGACGAGGTCGCCGGCCGGGTCCGGGCGGTAGACCGCCACCGCCTGGCCCGGGGCCACGCCGCTGAGCGGCTCGCGCAGGTGGACCTTCAGCTGCCCGTCCACCAGTTCGGCCACCGCCGGGGCGAGGCCGCCGTGGGCGCGGACCTGGGCCACGCACTCCACCGGGCCGTCGAACGGGATGCGGGTCACCGGGGTGCGCGCCACGATCTCGGTCACCGCCAGCTTCTCCGCCGACCCGACCCGCACCGTGCCGCTCACCGGCTCCAGGGACAGCACGTACCGGGGCCGGCCGTCGGGCGCGGGCGCGTCGATGCCCAGGCCCCGGCGCTGGCCCACGGTGAACTCGTGCACGCCCACGTGCCGGCCCAGCACCGCGCCGGTCTCGTCGTCGACCAGCACGCCGGGCTGCTCGCCCAGGCGCTTGGTCAGGAAGCCGCGGGTGTCGCCGTCCGGGATGAAGCAGATGTCGTGGCTGTCCGGCTTCTCCGCGACCTGGAGGCCCCGCGCCGCCGCCTCCACCCGCACGTCCGCCTTGGTCGAGTCGCCCAAGGGGAACATGGCGTGCGCGAGCTGCTCGTTGGTCAGCGAGGACAGGACGTAGGACTGGTCCTTGCCGTCGTCGGCCGAGCGGCGCAGCTCCAGCCGTCCGTCCACAGTGGACAGCCGGGCGTAGTGGCCGGTGCAGACGGCGTCGAAGCCCAGGCCGATCGCCTTGTCCAGCAGGGCCTCGAACTTGATGCGCTCGTTGCAGCGCAGGCACGGGTTCGGGGTGCGGCCGGCGGCGTACTCCGCGACGAAGTCCTCGACGACCTCCTCGGTGAAGCGCTCGGCGAAGTCCCAGACGTAGAACGGGATGCCGAGCACGTCGGCGGCGCGCCGGGCGTCCCGGGCGTCCTCGATCGTGCAGCACCCGCGCGCCCCGGTGCGCAGCGTTCCCGGCTTGGCCGACAGGGCCAAGTGGACGCCCGTCACGTCGTGCCCCGCCGCCACGGCCCGCGCCGCGGCCACGGCGGAGTCCACGCCGCCGCTCATCGCCGCCAGCACCCGCATCCCGGTCACACCCCCGCCTTCGTCCGCTTCATCCCCGCGATGCCCGCCGTGCGGGCGCGTTCCACCACCGGGCCGATCGCCTCGGCCAGCTCGCGCACCTCGTCCAGGGTCGAGGTGTGGCCCAGCGAGAACCGCAGCGACCCGCGCGCGAGCAGCGGGTCCACGCCCATCGCCAGCAGCACGTGGCTGGGCTGGGCGACGCCCGCGGTGCACGCGGAGCCGGTCGAGCACTCGATCCCCTTGGCGTCCAACAGCATCAGCAGGCTGTCGCCCTCGCAGCCGGGGAAGGTCAGGTGGGCGTTGCCGGGCAGCCGGTGCACGGGGTCGCCGTTGAGCACCACGTCCGGCACGACCCGGCGCACCGACGCCACCAGCTCGTCGCGCAGGGCGGCCAGCTCCTCCGCGTGCGCCACCTGCTCGGTGACCGCGTGCCGCACCGCCGCGGCCAGGCCGACGATCGCGGGCACGTCCAGGGTGCCCGAGCGCACGTCCCGCTCCTGGCCACCGCCGTGCAGCACCGGCGTGGTGGCGACGTCCCGGCCCAGCAGCAGCACGCCCACACCGTAGGGTCCGCCCAGCTTGTGCCCGGTCAGCGTCAGCGCGCTCGCGCCGGACTCCGTGAAGTCCACCGGCACCGACCCGACGGCCTGCACGGCGTCGGTGTGGAACGGGACACCGGCCTGCGCGGCCAGGGCGGCCAGCTCGGGCACCGGGTTGATCGTGCCGACCTCGTTGTTCGCCCACATCACGGTGGCCAGGGCCACGTCGTCGCCCAGCGCTTCGGCCAGCGCGTCGGGCTGGATGCGGCCGTGCCGGTCGGGCTCCAGCCAGGTGACCTCGGCGCCCTCGTGGTCGGCGAGCCACTGCACGGTGTCCAGCACGGCGTGGTGCTCGGTGCTGGAGGCCACCACGCGTCGGCGGCGGTCCGTGCGGCGCGACCAGTAGACGCCCTTGACGGCGAGGTTGTCGCTCTCCGTGCCGCCACTGGTGAAGATCACCTCGGACGGCCGGGTGCCGAGCGCGTCGGCGATGTCCTCCCGCGCCTCCTCGACCGCGCGCCGCGCCTTGCGGCCGGAGGTGTGCAGCGACGAGGCGTTGCCCGTGGTGGACAACGCCTTGGTCATCGCCTCGATCGCCTCGGGGAGCATGGGTGTCGTGGCGGCATGGTCGAAGTAGGCCATCAGTCTTCCAGGGTAGCCCTGCCCAGCCGCCGCGTGAGCACGGCACCGAGCACCGCGATCGCGGCCATCAGCAGGTCGAACGGCACGACGGCGGCGGTCGGCGCGGCGGTGGAGGCGAGCGTGGACACCAGCACCCCGCCCAGGCCGACCAGCAGCGCCGAGCCGAGCATGTCGCTGATCTGCAACGCCGACGAGTTGAAACCCCGGTCGACGTCGGTGGACGCGCCCAGCGTGAGCACGCTCAGGCTCGACATCGCGATCCCCATGCCGGCGCCGGCGACCGCCCACAGGACGGGCGTCAGCCACGCCGGCCCCCAGGAAGGTGCGATGAGCGTCACGCCCGCGATGCCCGTGGCGTTGAGCACGAAACCCCAGCGGACCAGCTTCTCCCGCGGGATGTGCGGGTTGCGGCCCTGCCACCAGGCGGCGGACGACCAGCCCAGGGCGCTGAGGGTGAGCGGGATGCCGGACCAGATCGCCGAGTAGCCGTGCACGGAGGTCAACGTCAGCGGGATGAACGCCTCGGCCGCGAAGAACGAGCCGGCGAGCAGGCCGCGGGACAGGATGGTCGCGGGCAGACCCGCCTTGGCCCGGAGCGTGCCCTTGGGCAGCAGGACGCGCAACGCGGGCACGAGGACGGCGATCCCGGCGACCCCGACCAGCAGGTTGACCCCGCTCGGGTGCTGCGCGGCCCAGCTCAACCCGACCACACCCGCCCCGGCCGCGACCGCCGCCAGCGGCAGTCCCTTGCGCGTGCCCTGGTCGGGGGTGTGCGCGGGGAGGTTGCGCAGAACCGGCACCAGCAGCAGGACACCGACCAGCACGAACGGCGCCAACCCCAGGAACACCCACCGCCAGGAGAAGGCCTCGGTCAGCCAGCCGGACAACGCGGGACCGACCAGCGAGGGCACCACCCAGGCACTGGCGAGCAGACCGAACACGGCGGGCCGCGAGCGCTCGGGGTAGACCAGCGCGATCAGCACGTAGACCGCGACCACCTGCGCCCCGCCGCCCAGTCCCTGGAGGACGCGGCCGAGGATCAGTTGACCCATCTCCTGCGCGGTCCCCGCGACGACCAGGCCGACCAGGAACAGCGCGGGCCCGACCAGCAGGCTCGGACGCGGTCCGCGCAGGTCGCTCAGGCGGCCGGAGAGGACGGTCGCGATGACGCTGGCGGCGAGGAAGGACAGGAACGGCCAGGCGTAGAGCTCGTTGCCGTCCAGTTCGGCGACCATGCGGGGCATCGCGGTGCTGACGCCCATGTTCTCGAACGCCAGCAGGGTGACGAGGAGGATGATGCCGAGCGTCGGACCGCGCCGTTCGGCGGTCCACAGCTCACCTTTGGGCGATTCGCGCTGCTCAGTCGAGGTCACCGGTACATGGTTCAACCTCTAGCCAGGTCGAGGTCAAGGCAATATGACGCGAATCTGGCACGCCCGTACCGACGGAGTGGGCAAGGCGGAGCGGCGGGCGATGGCAGACGTCGGCGGCTGGCGGTCGGGCAGCGGTCGGGCAGCGACCGCATGCGCGAGCGTGAGCAGCAAGCCAGTAGCGAGCAGTGGCCAGCCGGTCGCATGTCGCCGGATTGTCGGTCGCCCCACCTCACGGCTTTCCGCGCGCAGCGCGGTCTTCGCGCGCGGAGCGCGCGGTAGCCCTAGCTACAAGTGGAGGGCCTCGGTTCCCCCACCGTATGGCCTGCCCGAAGGGCTACCACAGATTTCCCGG
>NZ_JBBEGC010000174.1:0-12260 GCF_037401995.1 Saccharothrix sp. CCNWYY140 | reverse complement strand
GGAAACCTCTTGACGAGGTTCATAAATTTACTGGCTATTCGGCACGCTGTTGAGTTCTCAAAGAACACGCGCTCACCGTCACTCATCGCATCTGCGACTCGATCTGGGGCTGATGTTCGCCGCGCTGGCGTTCCGGCTCTTTCGTTCCGGCCCGTTCCGCGCTGGCAGAGAGAAAGTTACACCCCGCCCAACGCGGAGACAAATCGGGGGTCGGGGACACCGTCTTCGCAGGTCGGACTACGTGCAGTCGCCCCAAAACCGGATCATGTGTGACCGGGGCCACCCCAAGGAGTTTTCAGCGGGGCGCGCACGGCAGGTGGACGGCCACGGACAGCCCGCCGCCGGGGATGGCGGTGGCCTGCACGCGACCCTCGTGAGCTGCGACGGCGGCCCGCACGATGGACAGACCCAGGCCGGTTCCCGTGCGCGCGGTCCGGTCGGCGACGCCCCGGCGGAACGGCTCGAACAGCTCCTCCACCCGGTCGGGCGCGATGACCGGCCCCGACGACGACACCCGCAGGGACGTCCACTCCGGCCCGCCCTCGGTGCGCACCTCGATCCACCCGCCGGGCACGTTGTGCCGCACGGCGTTCTCCAGCAGGTTGCCCGCGATCCGCTCCAGCAGGGCCGGGTCGCCCACGGCCGGCGCGGGCGCGGTCACGAAGGACGCCCGCACCTGCCGCTCCGCGGCCTCCGCCCGGACGGCCCGCCACGCGGAGTCGACCACGGCGTTGAGGTCCACCGGCTCCCGCACGGCCAACCCGAGCCCATCCGTGCGCGCGAGCAACAACAGCGCGCTCACCAACTGCTCCGCCCGTTCGGTCGCCGACCGGACCACGGACGCCATGCGCCGCAGCTCCTCCTCGTCGGCGTCCGGGTCGGACAGGGTCACGTCCAGCTCGGTCCGGATGACCGACAGGGGTGTGCGCAGCTCGTGGGAGGCGTTGGCGACGAACCGCCGCTGCGAGTCGAACGCGGCCTGCAACCGGTCGAGCATCTCGTCGAAGGTGTCGGCCAGCTCGGCGACCTCGTCGCGCGGGCCGGCCAGGCGCAGCCGCTCCCCCAGGGACTCGGCGGACAGCCGCCGGGCCGCGTCGGTCACGTCGTGCACGGGTTGGAGGACGCGTCCGGCGATGGTCCACGCGAGCAGCGCGGCGGCGGCGACCACGCACAGGAAGGCGATCGTCCCCGACCGCAGCACGTCGTCGCGCGCCTGCTGGCCGAGGGCGTCGGCGAGCACCCCGGAGTCGACCTCGACGCCATCCACGACGACCGTGCTGCCCTCGGGGAACCGGGGTGAGGACGCGACCACGCGACCGACCAGCATCCAGCCCAGCAGCAGGAGCAGTCCGGACACGAACGCGACGAGCCCGGTGGCGAGCAGGGTGAGCCGGGTGCGCAGACCCGGCCCGCGGCGGCGCAGCGCCGGGGTCACTCAGGCAGGCCGGCGGTGGGCACGCGGTACCCGGAGCCGACGACCGTGTCGATGATGCCGGGCTCGCCGAGCTTCTTGCGCAGCGTCATGACGGTGACCCGGACGGTCGTGGTGAACGGGTCCGCGTTCTCGTCCCACACCCGTTCCAGCAGCTCCTCGCTGCTCACCACCGACCCCTTGGCGGCCAGCAGCACCTCCAGCACGCCGAACTCCTTGCGGGTCAGCTCGACGGGCTGCCCGCCGCGCCGCACGGTGCGCCGGGCCGGGTCCAGTTCGACGTCGCGGGCGGTCAGCAGCGGCGGGGTGGCGGGGGTCGCGCGCCGGGCGAGGGCGCGCACGCGGGCGACCAGTTCGGGGAAGGCGAAGGGCTTGGCGAGGTAGTCGTCGGCGCCCAGCGACAGGCCGGCGACGCGGTCGTCGACGCCGGCGCTGGCGGTGAGCATCATGACCCGGGTCAGCGCGCCGGAGCCGAGGATCTCCTTGCACAGCTCGTCGCCGGACATGCCGGGCAGGTCGCGGTCGAGCACGACCACGTCGTAGCGGGTGACGGTGATCTTCTCGTGGCCGGTCTCGCCGTCGTAGGCGACGTCCACGGCCATGCCTTCGCGCCGGAGGCCGCGCGCGATCGCGTCGGCCAGCGGCACCTCGTCCTCGACTACCAGGATGCGCACCTCACAAAGGTGCCACACGTCCCTGAGAACGTGCTTAGGGACGTTCGACGACGACCGTCTGCGCGGTCTGCAACGCGCGCAGGCGCAGCAGCGCCGGGTGGTCCTCGGCGAGGCGGGCGGCGTTGAGCAGGGACCGCATGGCGGCCGTCTCGCCCCGCGCGCGCTCCAGCGCGGCCTTGGCCTCGGCCCGCGCCACGATCTCGGCCAGGGCGGCCTTGCGCAGTTCGGCGGGCATCACGACGTCCCGGACGGCGACCGACGTCACCTCGACGCCCAGCTGCGCGGCGCGGGAGCGCACGGCCGCCAGGACCTCGCCGGCGATGGCCTCGCGGTCCGGGTCGACCTGGTCGTGGGCGCGGCCCAGCACGGCGGAGCGCAGGGCGAGCTGGAGGACCAGGTGCAGTTCGTGCTCGGGGTTGGGCGCGGTCACGACGAACGCCGTCGCGTCGGCGACCGACCACGTGATCACGAGGGTCACGCGGACCAGCACGCCGTCGGCGGTCGGGATGTCCTGCCAGGCGGGGGTGTGGGAGCGGGGCCGGACGTCGACGCGCTGGACGAGGTCGCGGCGGGGCAGGGTGTGCTGACCGGAGCCCAGCTCACCCACCACGGAGCCCTTGCTGAAGTGCACGCCGCGTTCCCACGGCATGAGCGTGTGCTTCACGTTCCCCTCCTCCCCGAAGACGCCCCGAACGCGGACCGCGACCCCGGCCGTGGGGTGGAGGGCGGGGGCCCGAAGCCCGCAGAGCCCTGCACCCGGTGCTCGACCGGGGTCGCGGCGAGGTAAGGGAATCGAACCCCTGATTCGCGTTGACAGCGCGGTTACCAGTGCGCCCGGCTGCGATCGCGGAACCCGGAGCGGCAACGCCGTCCGGGCCACTGACCGGGCGGGGGAAGGCTAGCGGGTCCCCTTGTCGGCGGTCTCGTCGATTTCCTCGGGTTGGGCGGCGACGACCCACTCGGTGATGCTCCGGGCCACGTCCTGGGCGGTCAGGCCCAGCTCGGCGAGGACCTCCGCGCGTTCGCCGTGCTCGTGGAAGGCCTGCGGGATGGCCAGGTCGCGCAGCGGCGTGTCCACGTCGGCGTCGCGCAGGGCGGCGGCCAGTGCCCAGCCGAAGCCGCCGTGCCGGCCGCCGTCCTCGACGGTCACCACGAGCTTGTGCCGGGCGGCGAGGGACACCAGATCGGCGGACACCGGGAACACCCAGCGCGGGTCCACCACGGTCACGCCGATGCCCTGGTCGGCCAGGCGCTGCGCGGCGGCCACGCCCAGCCCGCCGAACGCGCCCACCGTGACCAGCAGCACGTCGTCGCCGGAGCGGCTGAGCACGTCGACCGTGCCGATGCGCTCGACGGCGGGCAGGTCCTCGCCCACCGACGCCTTCGGGTAGCGCACGACGGTCGGCGCGTCGGAGATCGCGACCGCCTCCCGCAGCTCCTCGCGCAGGGTCGCGGCGTCGCGCGGGGCGGCCACGTGGATGCCCGGGACCAGGCCGCAGATCGACAGGTCCCACATGCCGTGGTGGGACGCGCCATCCGGGCCGGTGATGCCGGAGCGGTCGAGCACGACGGTGACGCCCTGCTTGTGCATGGCGACGTCCATCAGCAGCTGGTCGAACGCCCGGTTGAGGAACGTGGCGTAGACCGCGACCACCGGGTGCAGCCCGCCCATCGCCAGGCCCGCGGCCGAGGTCATGGCGTGCTGCTCGGCGATGCCGACGTCGAAGCACCGGTCCGGGTAGAGGCCGGCGAACTTGTCCAGCCCCGTCGGCCCGCGCATGGCGGCGGTGATGGCCACGACGTCGGACCGCTCGCCGCCCAGCGCGGCCAGCTCGTCGGCGAACACGTGGGTCCACGTGCGCTTGGACGGGCCGACGTTCTCGCCGGTGATCGGGTCGATGACGCCGGTGGCGTGCATCTGGTCGGCCTCGTGGTTCTCCGCCGGGGCGAAGCCCATGCCCTTGCGGGTCACGGTGTGGACGATGACCGGGCCGCCGAAGGACTTGGCGCGGCGCAGCGCGGACTCCAGGGCCACCATGTCGTGCCCGTCGACCGGCCCGATGTACTTCATGCCCAGGTCCTCGAACATGGCCTGCGGGCTCAGCGCGTCCTTGATGCCGCGCTTGGCCGCGTGCAGGGCCGCGTAGAGGGGCTTGCCGACGATCGGGGCGTTCTGGAGGGCGTTCTTGCCGCGTTCCAGCGCCCGCTCGTAGCCGGGCTGGAGGCGCAGGGACGCGAGGTGGTCGGCCAGGCCGCCGATGGTCGGCGAGTAGGACCGGCCGTTGTCGTTGACCACGATCACCACGGACCGGTCGGTGCCGGCGGCGATGTTGTTCAGCGCCTCCCAGCACATGCCGCCGGTCAGCGCGCCGTCGCCGACGACCGCGACGACGTGGCCGCCGCGCCCGGTCAGCTGGAAGGCCTTGGCCAGGCCGTCGGCGTAGGACAGGGCCGTGGAGGCGTGGCTGTTCTCCTCGACGTCGTGCTCGCTCTCGGCGCGCGAGGGGTAGCCGGACAGGCCGCCCTTCTGGCGCAGCGAGTCGAACCCGGCGGCGCGGCCGGTGAGGATCTTGTGCACGTAGCTCTGGTGGCCGGTGTCGAACACCACGGGGTCGCGCGGCGAGTCGAACACCCGGTGCACGGCCATCGTCAGCTCGACCACGCCCAGGTTGGGCCCCAGGTGGCCGCCGGTCCGGGAGACCTTGTCGACCAGGAACCGCCGGATCTCCTCGGCGAGCCGCACCAGCTCGTCGTGCTCCAGCCGTTTCAGATCCGCCGGTCCGTGCACGGATTCCAGCAAGCCCACCGCTCCACCTCGCCTGTGGTTTCTCTCCCCGATCGTCCGGTCAGTCTACGGACCACTGGCTGAGACGCCGCTCAGCGAACGGGTTCCAACAGCGCCACGCATTCGACGTGGTGGGTCATCGGGAACGCGTCGAACGCCCTGAGCTGGGTCAACTCGTAGCCGTGGTGTGAAAACGACGCGATGTCGCGGGCCAGGGCGGCCGGGTCGCACGCGACGTAGACCACACGGACGGGTCGGCTGCGGGCGATGGCGGTCACCACGCTGCGGCCGGCGCCCTTGCGCGGCGGGTCGAGCACGACGACGTCGGGCGGCAGGTCGGTGAAGTCGGGTGTCTCCAGGACCTGTTCGGTGCGGCCCGCGTGCCAGCTGACCTGCGGCAGGTCGGACAGGTTGAGCCTGCCGTCCTCGACCGCGCCGTGGGAGGACTCGACCACGGCCACCGTCCCGTTCTCGCCGACCTGCTCGGCCAGCACGGACGCGAACAGGCCGACGCCGCCGTAGAGGTCCCAGGCGCGGTCGCCGGGCCGGCAGTCGGCCCAGTCGCGGACCACGGCGGCCAGGGTGTCGGCGGCGGCCGGGTGGACCTGCCAGAAGCCGTCGGCGCGCAGGTTCCAGGCGCGGTGGGCGGCCAGCTCGGTGGCGGTGCCGCTGCCCTCGCGGCGCCGCGCCGGGCCGGGGGTCGGTCGGCCGCGCCGCACGACCGGCGGGCCGATCTCGGTCACGTGCACCTGGGCGCCCGCGTCCCGGGTCACGACCAGCTCGGACTTCGGCGGCCACGTGCGCCCCAGCACCGGCTCGACCGCGCCGGGCGCGGCGATGACGCAGTGGTCCACGGCGATCACGTCGTGGCTGCGGTGGGCGCGGAACCCGGGCCGCCCGTCGGGGCCGACCGCCAGCCGCACGCGGGTGCGCCAGTCGGTGGGTCCGCCGGGCAGGTCCTCGACGATGACCTCCCAGTCCAGCTTGGCCAGCCGCTGGAGCTGCTCGCTGACCACGGCGGCCTTCAGCTCGCGCTGCGCCTCCCAGGAGGCGTGCTGCCAGTCGCAGCCGCCGCAGAGGCCGGGTCCGGAGAACGGACACGGCGGTTCCACACGATCGGGTGAAGCTTGGAGGACTTCGACGGCGTCGCCCCGGCAGAACGACCCGCCGGTGTCCTCGGTGATCCGCACGCGCACGCGCTCGCCGGGCAGGGCGTGCCGCACGAACACCACGCGGCCCTCGTGCCGGGCGACGCAGTGCCCGCCGTGGGCGACCGCGCCGACCTCGACCTCGATGAGCCGCTGCTTCCAGGTGGCCGTCACTTCTCGTTACCGCCGCGTTTGTCCAGGCCGCGCCGGATGGCTCCGGGCGCGATCACGTCCTTCTCGGTCACCTTGGACGACGACGCGAGCTGCCACGGCACGCTCGTCACCATCACCCCGGGTTGGAACAACAGTCTGCCCTTCAGCCGCAGCGCGCTCTGGTTGTGGAGGAACTGCTCCCACCAGTGACCGACCACATACTCCGGGATGAACACGGTCACCACGTCCCGCGGGTTGTCGGTGCGGACGCGCTTGACGTAGTCGAGGACCGGCTTGGTGATCTCCCGGTACGGCGACTCGATGACCTTGAGCGGGACCTTGAAGTTCTCCTTCTCCCACTCCGCGACCAGCCGCCGGGTGTCGGCGTCGTCCACGTTGACGGTGACCGCTTCGAGCACGTCCGGGCGGGTGGCCTTGGCGTAGGCGAGGGCGCGCAGCGTGGGCATGTGCAGCTTGCTGACCAGCACCATCGCGTGGTTGCGGGCGGGCAGCAGCTTCTGCCGCTCCTGCTGGCGCAGCTCCTCGGCCACCCGGTCGTAGTGGCGGCGGATCGCGGTCATGAGCGCGTAGATGGCGGCCATCGCGGCGATGGCGATCCAGGCGCCCTTGGTGAACTTCGTGATCAGCACGACGATCAGCACCGAACCGGTCATGAGCAGGCCGAACGCGTTGATGGCCTGCGAGCGGCGCATCCGGTTGCGGACCGCCGGGTCGGTCTCGGTCGCGAGCAGGCGGTTCCAGTGCCGGATCATGCCGGTCTGGCTCATCGTGAACGACACGAACACGCCCACGATGTAGAGCTGGATGAGCTTGGTGACCTCGGCGTCGAACGCGATGACCAGGATCACGGCGGCGGCGGCCAGGAAGACGATGCCGTTGCTGAACGCCAGGCGGTCGCCGCGGGTGTGCAGCTGGCGGGGCAGGTAGCGGTCCTGGGCCAGGATCGAGCCGAGCACCGGGAAGCCGTTGAACGCGGTGTTCGCGGCCAGCACCAGGATCAGGGCGGTGACCACGGTGATGAAGAAGAAGCCGACCGGGAAGCCCTCGAACACCGCCGCCGCGATCTGGGCGACCATCGTCTTCTGCTCGTAGCCCTCGGGGGCGCCGACGAGCTGGTGGGCCGGGTCCTCGGCCATGCGCACGCCGGTCAGCTGGGCCAGCACGATCAGGCCCATCAGCATCACGACCGCGATCACGCCCATCAGCAGCAGCGTGGTGGCCGCGTTGCGCGACTTCGGCTTGCGGAACGCCGGCACGCCGTTGGAGATCGCCTCCACGCCGGTCAGGGCCGCGCAGCCGGAGGAGAAGGCGCGCAGGACCAGGAACACGAAGGCCAGGCCCAGGAGGTGGTCGTCCTCGGCGCGCAGCTCCAGGCCGGCGCTCTCCGCGCGCATCTCGTCGCCGAGCACCAAGCCGCGGAACAGGCCGTAGCCGATCATCAGCACGACGCCGACCATGAACGCGTAGGTCGGGATGGCGAACGCCGCTCCCGACTCGCGGATGCCGCGCAGGTTGATCGCGGTGAGGATGACGATCGCCGCCACCGCGAACTCGACCTTGTGGGTGGCGACGAACGGCACCGCCGAACCGATGTTCGCCGCCGCGGAGGAGATGGAGACGGCGACGGTGAGGATGTAGTCCACCAGCAGGGCGCTGGCCACGGTCAGGCCCGCCCTCGGCCCCAGGTTGACCGTGGCGACCTCGTAGTCGCCGCCGCCGGACGGGTAGGCGTGCACGTTCTGCCGGTAGCTGGCGACCACGGTCAGCATGACCACCACGACGACGATCCCGACCCAGGGCGCGATCGTGTAGGCGCTCAGGCCCGCGACGGAGAGGACGAGGAAGATCTCCTCCGGGGCGTAGGCCACGGAGGACATGGCGTCCGAGGCGAACACCGGCAGCGCGATTCTCTTCGGCAGGAGCGTGTGCGCGAGGCGATCGCTCCGGAAGGGCCGGCCGACCAGGAGGCGCTTGGTCGCGGTTGCGAGCTTGGACACGGGTGCACAGCGTAAGGGGTCCTCCTCCCCTGGTCGGAGTAATCGTCGGTAGGTTCTTCCCAGGCGTCGTTCAGGAGGCTTTCGTGCACGTGGTGATCATGGGGTGCGGCCGGGTGGGATCCTCCCTGGCCAAGGCCCTGGAACGCCTGGACCACCAGGTCGCGGTGATCGACAAGGACCCCCAGTCCTTCCGGCGGCTGGGTGCGGACTTCCACGGCCAGCAGGTCGTCGGCAACGGGTTCGACCAGAAGGTGCTCATCGAGGCGGGCATCGAGCGGGCGGGGGCATTCGCGGCGGTGTCCAGCGGCGACAACTCGAACATCATCTCGGCGCGGGTGGCGCGGGAGACCTTCGGCGTGGCCGCGGTCGTGGCCCGCATCTACGACGAGAAGCGGGCCGCGGTCTACGAGCGCCTGGGCATCCCGACCGTGGCCACCGTGCCGTGGACCACCGACCGGTTCCTGCGGATGCTCCTGCCCGAGGGCGCGGCGACGGCGTGGCGCGACCCGTCCGGCTCCGTGGCCGTGCTGCCGCTGGAGCTGGACGAGGGCTGGGTGGGGCACTCCGTGCGCTCGTTCCAGGAGGTGACGGGGTGCCGGGTGGCGTTCATCATGCGCTTCGGAACGGGCGTGCTGCCGGACTCGAAGTCGGTGCTGCAAGCCGACGACGTGGTCTACGTGGCCGCCCTGTCGGGCACGGTGACGGACGTGGCCGCCGCGGCTGCCCACGCCCCTGAGGAGGCATGACCATGCGGATCGCGATCGCCGGGGCCGGCGCCGTGGGCCGTTCCATCGCGGCGGAACTGGTGGCCGACGGCCACCAGGTGATGCTGATCGAACGGGACCGGGCCCACTTCGAGCCGCACACCGTGGAACAGGCCGAGTGGGTGCAGGCGGACGCCTGTGAGCTGTCGTCCCTGGAAGACGCCGGGATGCAGCTGTGCGACGTGGTGATCGCCGCCACCGGTGACGACAAGGTGAACCTGGTCGTGTCGCTGCTGGCGAAGACGGAGTTCGCCGTGCGCCGGGTGGTGGCCCGGGTGAACGACCCGAGCAACGAGTGGCTGTTCACCGAGTCGTGGGGTGTCGACGTGGCCGTCTCGACGCCCCGGATCCTGTCGGCGCTGGTGGAGGAGGCGGTGACGGTCGGGGACGTGGTGCGGTTGCTGACCCTGCGGCAGGGGCAGGCGAACCTGGTGGAGATCACCCTGCCGGGTGACACGCCGTTGGCGGGCTCCCCGGTGAACGCGCTGAACCTGCCCCGGGACGCCGCCCTGGTGACGATCCTGCGGGGCGGGCGCGTCATCGTCCCCACGCCGGACGACACGTTGGAGGGCGGCGACGAGCTGCTGTTCGTGGCGGCGGCCGACGTGGAACGGGAAATCCGCTCCGCCCTCGGCTACTGACCCGGAAAACGCCGTGAACATCCGGTGGGTGGGCGCCTAGCATCCCCGCATGGTGTCCACCGACCGGTTGCTCGCCTTCGCGGCGATGTCGTTCCTGCTGATCATCATCCCCGGCCCCAGCGTGCTGTTCGTGGTGGGTCGGGCGCTCGCGCAGGGCAAGCGGGCCGCGATCATGACCGTGCTGGGCAACACGCTCGGCGCGTATGCGCTGGTGGTGGCCGTGGCGCTGGGGATCGGCACCGTGGTCGAGCGGTCGGTGGTCGTGTTCACCGTGCTCAAGCTCGCCGGCGCGGCCTACCTGGTCTACCTCGGGGTCAAGGCGTTCCGCGAAAGGCGCAAGATGGCGGCCTCGTTCGACGCGGGCGGCGGCACGCGGGGGATGTGGCGGACCCTGTGGGAGGGGTTCGCGGTCGGGGTGGCCAACCCGAAGACGATCGTGTTCTTCGCGGCCGTGTTGCCGCAGTTCGTCGACCGGGGTCAGGGGCACGTTGTGGGGCAGATGCTCCTGCTGGGTCTGCTGTTCAACGTCATCGCCGTGATCTCGGACAGCGTGTGGGGCCTGGCCGCGGCGACCGCGCGGGATTGGTTGGCGCGGTCACCGAAGCGGCTGTCGATCGTCGGCGGCACCGGTGGGCTGGCCATGATCGGGCTCGGCGTGACCGTGGCCGTCACCGGGCGCAAGGACTAGTCGTACTGCGAGCGCAGCCGCTCCTCGGCGGCCTTGCTCTCCTCTTCCTCGGCGGCCTGGGCGGCCTTGAGGCGCTTGTCCGAGCGGCGCACGGCCCAGACGGTCGCCACCAGGGCCACGGCCATCAGCGGGTAGCCCATCGCGAGCTTCGCCGCGGCCAGCCAGCCCACGGACGCCTCGTCGTACAGCCAGCGCTGCACCACGAACCGCGACCCGAACACCAGCGCCCACACCAGGGTGGCGATGTCGTAGTCCCGGACGGACGCCCGGTCCTTGCGCCACGCCGTGCCCTGGCCGTTGAGGAAGCTCCAGATCACGCCGGCCAGCGGCCAGCGGACCACGATCGACACGACGAACACGCCCGCGTAGACCAGGCTCTGCCAGATGCCGAACAGGAAGAAGCCCTTGGCGTCACCGGTCCGGTAGGCGATGAAGGCGGCGATGCCGACGCCGAACACCGCGGACACGGCCGGCTGGACGCTGCCCTTCCGCATGGCGAGCACGATGCCGATGACCACGGCCGCGCCCAGTGCGCTCCAGATCGCGGGCATCAACCCCGCGAAGGCGTTCACCAGGACGAAGACCACCACCGGCAGCGACGAGAACAGCAAGCCGCTGACCCCGCCCATCTGCTCCAGGAGGGTCGGCTGCTTCTCTGATTCGGTCGAGGTCATGAAGCGGTCTGCAACTCGTAGTAGGGGTTGTAGAGCACCTTGCGACCATCACGGACGGCGATGCGCCCTCGGGCCTTGATGGTCCGGCCCGGCTCGATGCCGGCGATCCGGCGCCGACCCAGCCACACGAGGGTCACGCCCTCGGTGCCGTCGTACAGCTCGGCCTCCAGCGTGGCGGCGGCGTCGCGCGGGCACAGCTCCACGGTCCGCAGGCGGCCCAGCACGGTCACCTCCTGCCCGGACTTGCAGTCGCACGCGCGGACGGCCCCGATCTCCACGGCTTTTCGTGAGAGGTCGTCGGCGTCCAGCTCGCTCACGTCGGTGGTCAGCCGACGCACGAGGCGGCGCCAGTAGCCGCCCCCAGTTCCAGTCATCCCCGACTCCTGGGTGCTCCTCCGTGGACCTCGGCTGTGAGGCCCGTACGACGCCAGGGTAACCGGGTCCACTCGACCGGGTATCCGACTGGGGGAGGATGTTCCCCCGATGACTCCGCCCACCGCCGTCCTGCTACCCGGCACCGCCTCCGACGAGGTGTTCGTGCGCTCCGTGTTCGCCCGACCACTCGCCGCCGCCGGGTACGCCCTGGTCGCTCCCGAGTCGCGGTCGGTGGCGGAACACTTCGCCGCCCTGGACGCCGCGTACGACGGGAAACCACTGGTCGTGGGCGGTGTGTCGTTGGGGGCGCACATCGCGGCGCGGTGGGCGGTGCGCAATCCCGGGCGGTGCGCGGGGGTGTTGGCGGCGTTGCCAGCGTGGACTGGACGTCCGGACGGCGCGCCGGCGGCGTTGGCGGCCTCGGCGAGCGCGCACACCGTCGACCGTGAAGGGCTGTTCGCGGCGGTAGGCGGGGTCGAGGGCTGGGTCGGCGACGAACTACGCAGGGCTTGGCCCCGGTACGGGCCGGCATTGCCGCAGGTGCTTCGGGAAGCCGCCGGGTCGGCGGCACCGACGGTCGAGGAGTTGGCCGGGCTGGACGTGCCGGTCGGGGTGGCCGCGTGCACCGACGACCCAATCCACCCGTTCGAAGTAGCCCAAAGGTGGGTGTCGGCGTTGCCGAGAGCAGCGCTGCGGACGACCACGCTGGCCGAGATGGGCACGGACCGCGAAGCCCTGGGCCGCGCCACCCTCAACGCCCTTCAGAACGCCTAGACGAGCGCGCCCGCAGGGCATGCGCTTTTCGAAGGGCTCGCGCAGCAGACCTCCCAACCTGGGCTTCTTCCGTCATCCCCGTATGGCCTGCCCGAAGGGCTACCACAGATTTTCGGGGTTGCAGCCGAAATTTT
>NZ_JBBEGC010000173.1:0-12284 GCF_037401995.1 Saccharothrix sp. CCNWYY140 | reverse complement strand
AAATTTTCGGCTGCAACCCCTGGAAAGTGTGGTAGCCCTTCGGGCAGGCCATACGGGGATGACGGAAGAAGCCCAGGGGGAGGTCTGCTGCGCTAGGTACTTCGAAAAGCGTGCCCTTCGGGCGTTGTGGGTGGTCGTCAGGGTCTGGTGCTTAGGGGGTGGTGCAGGGGATGCCGTTGAGGGTGAAGGAGGTTGCCTTGGCTGTGTTGCCCGTGTGGGTGGCTTGGAAGCCGATGTTGGTGGGGGTGTTTGGGGGGAGGGTGGCGTTGTAGTTGACGTTCTTGGCGCTTACCTGGCCCGAGTTGGGGGAGTAGGTGGCGCTCCAGCCCGACGTGATGGTTTGGCCGGTGGGGAGGGTGAAGGTCAGGGTCCAGCCGTTGATGGTGGTGGTGCCGGTGTTGGTGATGGTGATGTTCTCGGTTAGGCCGGTGTTCCAGGCGTTTACCGTGCTGGTGACCTGGCAGTCGCCGGTGGGTGGCGGGGTGGTTGTGGTTGTGGTGGTTGTTGTCGTGGTGGTGGTGCTTGTGCTTGTGGGGGGTTTGTCCAGGCCGAAGAAGGTGATGGCTTGGGCTGCCATGCCTGAGCTGGGGAGGGTGTGGCCTGCTCCCTGGATGCTGTACGCCTCTACCTGCGTGGTTCCCGCGCTGTCGTTGTAGCGGCGGCGGTTCCAGTTGGGTTGCGGGGTGTCGGTTGAGGTGGGGGTTTGGCTTAGGCCGAAGACGTTGGTCCACTGTTCGATCGACTCTTGCAGCAGCGAGTACGGGACCAGGGTGTCGTTGGTGCCGTGCCAGAGTTGGACCCGTGGGCGGGTGCCGGTGTAACCGGGGTATGCCTGGCGGACTGCGTCGCCCCACTGTTGAGGGGTTCGGTTGGCGCCTCCGCTGCCGGTGCACTTGCTGCTGCCGGGTGGGTAGTCGGCCGCATTGGCGAAGCAGTTGAACGGGACGCCCATGAAGGCTGCGCCTGCCTTGAAGACGTCCGGGTACAGGGCCAGCATGTGGTTGGTCATCATGCCGCCGGAGGACGAACCCGTGGCGTACACGCGGTTGCCGTCGGCCGCGTAGCGCTGCTTGACGTAGTTGATCATCGAGATGATGGAGACCGGGTCGCTGCCGCCGTCCCTGCGCTTGGCCGCGTCGGACCAGGTGTCGAAGCAGTTGCCGAAGCCGGCCTGCTGTTGGGCGCTGGGGTAGATGACGATGAAACCGTGGCGGTCGGCCTGGGAGGCGAACTCGCTGCCCGAGTAGAAGCCCGGTCCGGTGCCGCCGCAGCCGTGCATGGCTACCACCACGCCAGGATTGGCGGGACGGGTGTCGGGCACGTAGACGTGCATCCGCATTCCGCCGGGGTTGGTGCCGAAGTTGGTGACCTCGGTCAGCGTCGCCGCCGAGGCCGGGCCGGGTGCGGCGGTGACGAGGCCGGCCACGGCCAGCGACGCCACCGCGGCGAACACCATGCTCGATCTGACCTTCATGCGCTTGACCCCTTCGTTTCGCGCAACGGTCTGGGGAGTGGCGGTGTCCACGTGGGCGGCAGCCCGACGTGTGACAGTTACCTTCCACGGTGTGTGCAGAAGTGTCAATCGAGCGTCTTGACTACAGTCGTGGGTGATCACCGTCCCGAACGCCGCCGGAGCCGATGTGACGAGCCCGTACGACATCGAAGAGATCTTTCCGGAGGACGTTCGGCTGCCGCGCCGGCAGAGCGGCGGTTCGCCGCAGGGCATGGCGGTGACGCTGCTGGCGGACTACACCCTGCGCGCGCGGGCCTGGTTGCCCTCGGCGGCGATCGTGGTGCTGCTCGGCGAGGCCGGGGTGAGCCACGCCGGGGCGCGCGCGACGATCAGCCGGCTGGCGCGGCGCGGGGTGCTGGAGGGGAGCAGGCAGGGGCGGGCCAGTTCCTACCGGTTGACCGAGGCGGCGGCATCAGTGTTGTCCGCGGGCGGGCGGGTGTTGTTCGCGCCCGCCCCGGATGTCGGCTGGGACGAGTGGTGGACGTTGATCGCCTTTTCGCTGCCCCAAGGGGATGTGGTGGGGCGGCGTGAGTTGCGGGGCAAGTTGCGGTGGTTGGGGTGTGCCCCGCTCTACGACGGGCTGTGGATCTCGCCGCACGACCTCACCGAGGAGGCCGGGGCGCAACTGGCCGGGCTGGCGTCGGGGGCGGTGACGGTGTTCCGGGCCCGGCACGTCGAGCTCGGGGAGTCGATCGGCCGGGACCCGGTCGAGGCCTGGGACACCGCAGCCATCGCCGAGCGGTACGACGCCTTCATCCAGCGGTGGGGGTCGTTGCGGGAACGAGTGCGTCGGGGGCGGATTTTGGGGGCCGAGGCCGTGCGCACGCGGACCGAGGTCATGGACACCTACCGGCGGTTGCCGGTGCTGGACCCGGGGTTGCCGAGTCCGTTGCTGCCGCCCGACTGGCCGCGTGAGCCCGCGCGGGAGTTGTTCGCGGCGATCTACGACGGGTTGGCCGGTCCGGCGGAGGACCACGTGCGGGCGGTGGCCGGGCCGCTGCCGGGGGTCCACGCCCACACGGTGGCGGACCTGGTGGCCGGGGTGTGGCCGTAGTCCTTTGTGGTCACTCCAGCTTCTCGAACAGGAACTCGTGCTTCAGGAACGACGTGTCGTACTCGTGCCCGGGGTAGGGCGGGATCAGTTGGGACGCCTGGAAGAGCCGCCAGCCGTCGCGCAAGGCGTCGACGCCGGTCGCGTACGGCGGCTCGTCGCTGTCGCCGGTGGTGGGGTGGGTGCGGCCGGTGCCGTCGTAGGACGCCCAGCCCACGACCCGGTCGTCCAGGGCCGAGGAGTTCAAGTACAGCACCAGGACTTGCTGCTTCACGCGGTCCTCCCCGGACGGTTGCTCACCCTGGTGGCCCAGTAGTCGATGTCGAAGGTGTCGTCGCCGGTCAGCGTCCGCCACAGCGCGATCCGGTTGTAGATCTCCAAGCGCCCGGTCGCGTGCTCGTACCAGGGGAACGTGGTGGTCAGCTCGGCGCGGACGGCGGGGTCGTCGAGGTCGGTGGTGTCCCACAGGCGGACCTGGGGCGTGGTGGGGTTGAACCGGGTCTTGAACATGAACCGGCGTTGTGCGGAGTCGTTGCGCCGGCCGCCGTGCCAGATGCCGTGGTGCAGGAACAGGACCGTGCCGGCCGGGCAGGTCAGGCGGATCTGGCCGCGCAGGTTCTGGTAGCGGCCGGTGTCGCTCTCGTTGGTCAGGCGCAGGTGGCTGCCGGGGACCAGGAGCGTGCCGCCCATGTCCGCGGTCACCTCGTGCGGGTAGTACATGAGCTGCACGTCGAACGCGTCCCGCCGGGTGTCGATGATCGCGTCGCCGTGCAGCGGCTGGGCCATGCCCTCGTTGGGTTCGCGCACGTGGACGGCGATGTGGTCGACGGTGGGCTCGGGGCCGACGAGGCTGTGCAGCGCGCCGGCGACGACGGGCAGGCCGACCAGGCGGCGGGCGAACGAGTCGTCCGGGAACGCCTTGCTCAGCGGGACTCCGTAGGGCACGTCGGGGACGCCGGCCCGCATGGCGTCCATCGCCACGGCGTTGAGGTCGTCCGGCACGACGGAGTCGAAGCGGAGGAACCCCTGTGCCGCGAAACGTGCCATCAGCACCGAGGTGAGCAGGTGGCTGGTGGTTTCCATGCACCAAACACTATGAGCGCAGTGCAGCGCTGTCGTGGGTCCAGTTCACCATTAGTGGTAATTTTTCACCATGCACCACGTGGCGGTCCGTCTCGATTCGCCGCCGGTCGTGGCGAACTTGGGCATCGGGGTCCACGGCGTGGCCAGTCGCCGGGACGAGTTCCTGCTGCCCGAGCTGTGGCAGCTGCACCTCTACGGCTACTCCGCCGAACTGACCGTCGAAGGCACCACGCACGCCATCCACCCGGGGCACGTGAGCCTTGTCCCGCCGGGAGCACGGGTCTCCTACCGCTACCAGGGCCGGTCCGAGCACCTCTACGTCCACCTGCGCCTTCCCACCTGGGGTGACGCGCTCACCGTGCCGGTCATGCAGCCCGCGGGGGCGGAGACGCCGCTGCTCACCGGCTTGCTGCGGCACGCCATCACGGTCGCACGGGCCGAACCCGCGATGGCGGCGGCGGAGGTGTGGACCGTGCTCTGGCGGGTGGCCCACCTGGCGGCGTCCGGGACCGGGCACGGCGCGGTGGCCGCCGCCGTCGCGCACATCGAGGCCAACCTCGCCGGCCCGCTGGCCGTGCCCGGGATCGCCGCCGTGGCCGGGGTCTCGCACAACCACCTGACCAGGCTGTTCCGCGCCGAGACCGGCCTGACCGTGGTGGCCTACGTGCGCCGGCGGCGGCTGGAGCGGGCGCGTCACCTGCTGCGCGCCTCGACCCTGCCCATCCCGGCGGTCGCGGCGGCCGTCGGGTTCGACGACCTCCAGGCGTTCAACAAGGCGTGCCGCCGGGAACTGGGCGCCTCGCCGCGCGCGGTGCGGGCCGGGGCGCCCAAACGATACTGAGGTCTTCACGGTTCGAAACATCTCCGCTACTTTCTTGGCAGCGTTCCCAGGGCCGCGCGGCGCACCATGCCACGGCCGGTGCGACTGCCACGACACCGGCCACTGTGGACAGTCACCCTGGTCGCAGATCCCCTTCCCCGCGCGCGTTCCGCGCTGCGCACAGCATCCTCGGAGGACACCCAGTGCACCGGTCCCGGTTGGCGGCAGCCGCCGCCCTCACCGCCGCGCTGACCGCGGCCGTCTCGATCAGCGGTGCCCCGGCGCAAGCCGCGGTGGGGTGCCGGGTCGACTACCAGGTGACCAACCAGTGGACCGGCGGGTTCACCGCGAACGTGCAGATCGCCAACGTCGGCGACGCCGTCAACGGCTGGCGCCTGACGTGGTCGTTCGGCGGTGGCCAGGCGGTCACGGCCTCGTGGGGCGGCACCGCGACCCAGTCCGGCTCCCAGGTCAGCGTGGCCAACGCGAGCTGGAACGGCTCCCTGTCCAGCGGCGCGTCCACCAGCTTCGGCTTCAACGCCAACGGCCCGACCACCCCCGTGCCCACCGACTTCGCCCTCAACGGCACGTCCTGCACCGGCGCTCCCGCGCCCGCGGACCCGCTGGCCAAGGCGCACACCCCGGGCCGGGTCACCAAGGACGCCCGCTACTCCTGGCCCGGCGTGTACTTCGAGGGCCGCGTCCGCGGCACCGGCGTCGGGATCGTGCTGGACGACTCGGCCAACGACTTCGACGTCCAGGTCGACGGCACGACCGTCGCCACCCTGGTCACCCCGGGCAAGACCACGTACTGGGTGAACAACCTCAGCAACACCGAGCACCGCGTCCGGCTGGTCAAGCGCACCGAGAGCACCTGGTCGTCCGGCCAGTTCGGCGGGTTCGTCGCCGCGAACGGCGGGCAGGTGCTGGACAAGCCGGTCGCCCGCACCCGCCAGGTCGAGTTCATCGGCGACTCCCTGACCGTGGGTTACGGCAACCTGTCCACCACCCGCGACTGCTCCACCAACGGCGGCGTCACCCGCAACACCAACACCGACGTCAGCTACGGCGCCCTCACCGCGAAGTCGCTCAACGCCGACTACCAGGTCAACGCGTTCTCCGGCCTCGGCATGGTGCGCAACTACAACGGCGGTTCCCCGAACACCAACTACCGCACCTACTACGACCGCGCGCTGCTCAACGTCGACGGTGACGTGTGGCCGGTCCCCAGCACCTGGCGGCCCCAGTTGGTCGTCGTGGGCCTGGGCACCAACGACTTCTCCACCGCGATCAACCCGGGCGAGTCGTGGACCCCGGAGAGCCTGCTCGCCGCCTACAAGTCCGCCTACCAGGGCTTCCTGGACAAGCTGCGCACCCGTTACGGCACCGGCACGACGATCCTGGTCAGCGCCCACGGCTCCGGCACGCTCCCCGACGCCGCCCGCCAGGTCGTCCAGGACCGCAACAACCAGGGCGACAGCCGGGTCCGCTTCTGGGGCTACGACGGCGGCTCCGCGCTGGACTTCCTCGGCTGCGACTGGCACTTCTCCGCCCGCGACCACCGGCTGCTGTCGAGCTCGCTGGTCGACTACGTCGCACGTCTCGGGCTCGCCTGGTGACCCCCGGGCGCTTCCAGTGGGGCAACGACGTCCTGGCCGCCGAGTTCGCCCTCACCGAGGACGGCGTCCTCCGGTTGGAGCGGCTCGGCGCGCCCGGTGAACTCCACCCCGAGTACCACCCCGGCGCACCGGTCCCGCCGGCGGCGGTGACGGCGACGGGCCACGGCCGCAACTGGTCGGGCAACCGGTTCATCCACTCGGCGATCGGCGAGCGGTTGCGCTACAAGGAGGACCACTCGACGTACGAGGACGGCCTGCGCACGCTGACCGTGCGGCACCAGGACCCGGAGACCGGTCTGGTGGTGGACGTGGTCCACCGCCTGGCGGACGGCATCCCGGTGCTGCGCGCGGAAGTCGTGCTGCGCAACGAAGGCCGGACCCCGCTGCACCTGGAGGCGGTCGGGTCGCTCGTCGTCGGCTGCCTCACCGACGCCCTGGACGACGCCGACCTGCTGTGGGCGGACAACGACTGGCTCGCCGAGTTCCGGTGGCGGCGCCGACCGCTGCGGGAGACGTCCCCGGCCCTCGACGGGCGGGTGCGGATCGGTAACGGCCGGGGCGCGGTCGTGCTGTCCGGGCAGGGCGCGTGGTCCAGCGGCGGCAAGCTGCCGATGGGCGGCCTGACCGACCGCAGGACCGGCCGGACGTGGCTGTGGCAGGTCGAGCACAACGGCGGCGGGTGGCGCTGGGAGTGCGGCGAGCGCGAGCACTCCGCCTACCTGGCGGTGTTCGGCCCGTCCCAGAGCCTACACGCGTGGCGCCACACCCTCGAACCCGGCGCGGAGTTCCGCACGGTCCCGGTCGCGCTGGCGTTCAGCGCCGAAGGCCCGGACGCCGCGTTCGCCGCGCTGACCGAGCACCGCCGGGCGACCCGCCGGCCGCACCCCGACCACGAGCACCTGCCCGTGATCTTCAACGACTACATGAACTGCCTGATGGGGGACCCCACCACCGCCAAGCTGCTGCCGCTGGTCGACGCGGCGGCCGAAGCGGGCGCGGAGTACTTCGTCATCGACGCCGGCTGGTACGCCGACGAGGCGGAGAACTGGTGGAACACGGTCGGGGCCTGGGAACCCTCGCGCACCCGCTTCCCGGGCGCGCGCGGCATCCACGAGGTGCTCGACCACATCCGGGACCTGGGCATGGTGCCGGGCCTGTGGCTGGAGCCGGAGGTCGTCGGCACCGGCAGCGCGGTCGCGGCCACCCTGCCCGAGGAGGCGTTCTTCCGCCGCGAGGGCGTGCGGGTCGTCGAGGCCGGCCGCTACCACCTCGACCTGCGCCACCCCGCCGCCCGCGCGCACCTGGACCGCGTGGTGGACCGGCTGGTCGGGGAGTGGGGCGTCGGCTACCTCAAGCTGGACCACAACGTCGACCCCGGGCCGGGCACCAGCGCCCACCCCGGCGAGAGCCCCGGCGCGGGGATGCTGGGCCACCACCGCGCCCATCTGGAGTGGCTGGACGGCGTCCTGGACCGCTACCCGCGCCTGGTGGTGGAGAACTGCGCCTCGGGCGGCATGCGCGTGGACCACGCCCTGTTGTCCCGCTTGCAGTTGCAGTCCACCAGCGACCAGGAGAACCTGGTCCACTACGCGCCGATCGCCGCCGCCGCGCCGACCGCGGTCACGCCGGAGCAGGGCGCGGTCTGGGCGTACCCGCGGGGGGAGGACACGCTCGACGAGGTCGCGTACACGATGGCCTCCGCGTTGTTGGCCCGCGTGCACCTGTCGGGACGCATCACCGAACTCGCCCCCGAAGCCCGCGCGCTCGTGCACGAAGCCGTGGCGGTGTACAAGGAGATCCGCGCTGACCTGCCGGTGGCGGTGCCGTCGTGGCCGCTGGGACTGCCGGCGTGGGACGACCCGTGGGTCGCCTTGGCCCTGCGGACGCCGACCACCACCTACGTCACGGCGTGGCGTCGGGGCGGGGATCCCACCACGACACTGCACCTCCCGCACCTGTCCGGCGTGGACGCTCGGGTGAGCGTGCTCTACCCGGGCACGAGCCCGGCCGTCCCGGCGTGGCAGGCGGACCGCGCCGAGCTCTCGTTCACCCTGCCCGCGGCTCCGTCCGCGGTGCTCATGCGCTTGGAGGCGTGACCAGCGAAAGCTTGTGAGCGCTAACAAACGGTCGTTGACTGGCTGTGCCCTCCTGGTTACATTGGCCCGAAAGTTCACATTCACGAACCCGAAAGTTTCGGACGTTCGGAGCCGCCGCCGACCATGCCAGGAAGGCAAGTCATGCTCTCGATACGACGTACCCCGTCGAGGCGGGCCAAGGTGGCCGTCGCGGCACTCGCGCCGATCGCGGCCCTGTCCGCGCTGACCGCGGTGTCCGCGCCGGCCTCCGCCGCGCCGGGGTGCTCGGTCTCCTACACGGCGCCGTCCCAGTGGCAGGGCGGGTTCACCGCCAACGTGGCGATCACCAACGTCGGCGACGCGGTCAACGGGTGGACGCTGACGTGGTCCTACGCCGCCGGCCAGAAGGTGACGCAGGCGTGGAACGCCGACGTGACGCAGAGCGGCGCGCAGGTGACGGCCAAGAACGTCTCCTACAACGCGAGCATCCCCACCGGCGGCAAGGTGGAGTTCGGCTTCAACGGGTCGTGGACGGGCAGCAACCCCGCGCCGGAGAGCTTCAGCCTCAACGGAACGCCGTGCACCGGAGGAGTGATCCCCACGACCACCACGACGACCACGACGGGCAACCCGCCCGTGGGCAGCCTGCCGTCGAGCTTCCGCTGGAACTCCAGCGGCATCCTGATCAGCCCCAAGCCCGACGCCACGCACGCCAACGTCGCGGTCAAGGACCCCAGCGTCGTGTACTACAACGGCAAGTACCACGTGTTCGCCTCGACGTACACCACCGGCTACAACCTGATGTACACGAGCTTCGCGGACTGGTCGCAGGCGTCGTCGGCACCCCATTACTACCTGGACACCACGGCCATCGGCAGCGGGTACAAGGCCGCGCCGCACGTGTTCTACTTCGCGCCGCAACGGCTGTGGTACCTGGTCTACCAGACCGGTGACAACGCCTCGTACTCCACGACCACCGACATCTCCAACCCGTCGTCGTGGTCGGCGCCGCGGAACTTCTACGCCAACGGCATGCCGCAGATCATCCGGGACAACATCGGCAACGGCTACTGGGTCGACTTCTGGGTCGTCTGCGACAGCGCCAAGTGCTACCTGTTCTCCTCCGACGACAACGGCCACCTGTACCGGTCGGAGACGACCCTGGCGCAGTACCCCAACGGCTTCACCAACACCGTCATCGCGATGCGGGACGCCGACCGCAACCGCCTGTTCGAGGCGTCCAACGTCTACAAGATCGCCGGCAAGGACCAGTGGCTGCTGGTGCACGAGGCCATCGGCACCGACGGCCGCCGCTACTTCCGCTCCTGGACCGCGCCCGCCATCACCGGCCCGTGGACGAGCCTGGCCGACACCGAGGCCAACCCGTTCGCCCGCTGGAACAACGTGACGTTCCCGGCCGGGGCGTGGACGCGCGACATCAGCCACGGCGAGGTGGTGCGGACCAACGTCGACCAGACGATGGAGATCAGCCCGTGCAACCTGACCTACCTGTACCAGGGCATGGACCCGAACGCGGGCGGTGACTACAACCGCCTGCCGTGGCGCCTGGGCCTGCTGACGCAGACCAACTCCTCCTGCTGACCGGTGCGGTGCCGCCCCCGCCGTGGCGGCACCGCGCACACCGCCGCCGCATGGACCCCCTATTGGAACGGCAGAAAAGAGCTGCTCAATGTCGAGGTACAGACTCTTCGGGCCGGCGTCGGCCGCCGTGCTCCTAGCCGGCGCCCTGGCCGCCACGGCCGTGATCGCCGGGGTCGGCCAGGCCACCTCGTCGACGGCACAGGTCGGCGCGCTCGCCGCGAGCGCCGGCTGCGGCAAGGCGCCCACGCTGCGCAGCGGTACGCACAACATCACGACGAACGGCAAGAACCGGCAGTTCATCCTGAGGGTGCCGGACGGCTACGACCCGAACCGGCAGTATCGGTTGATCTTCGCGTTCCACTGGCGTGGTGGCACGATGAACGAGATCTCGTCGGGTGGCACGAGTGGTTTGGCGTGGTCGTACTACGGGATGCAGGAGCAGTCGAACAACAGCGCCATCCTCGTTGCACCGCAGGGCTTCGGCAACGGTTGGGCGAACTCCGGCGGTGAGGACGTCGTGTTCGTCGACGACATGATCAAGCGCATCGAAAGCGACCTGTGCGTGGACACCGCCCTGCGCTTCGCGATGGGCTTCAGCTACGGCGGCGGGATGAGCTACTCGCTGGCCTGCTCGCGGGCCAACGTGTTCCGTGCGGTCGTGGTGTACTCGGGCGCCCAGTTGAGCGGGTGCGCGGGCGGCACGCAGCCGATCGCGTACTTCGGCATCCACGGCCTCTCGGACAACGTCCTGGGCATCGGCCTGGGTCGTGGGTTGCGCGACACCTTCGTGCGCAACAACGGGTGCGCGGCACAGTCCCCGCGCGAGCCCAGCCCCGGCAGCCTGACGCACATCACGACGACGTACTCGTGCCGTGCCGGATATCCGGTGCAGTGGGCTGCGTTCGATGGTGGGCACATGCCTGGTCCGGTGGACGGGTGTGCTTGCGAGAGCGGGGTTCGGACCTGGACCAAGGCGGAGGCGTGGAAGTTCATCTCCCAGTTCGAGGGCGGCACGCCTCCCACGAGCACCACCACCACGACCACGACGACCACCACGACCACTGACAACCCGCCGGGTGACGGCTGCAAGGTGACCGACACCATCAACGCGTGGAACACGGGTCTGACGTCGGAGATCGTCGTCACCAACACCGGCAGCTCGCCCATCAACGGGTGGTCGCTGGTGTTCACGCTGCCGGGCGGGCAGACCATCACCAGCGGGTGGAACGCCACCTACACGCCCAACTCGGGCCAGGTGACAGCCAGGAACGTCAGCTACAACGGCCAGATCGCCCCGAACGCCTCGGTCAGCATCGGCTTCCAGGCGACCCACACGGGCAACACCGGCAAGCCGACGTCCTTCACGCTCAACGGCGCGGCCTGCACGGTCGCGTGATCCCAGCGGTTGCGTGCGCCGGGGGCTTCGGCTCCCGGCGCACTTTTTTGGTCTTGTTCAGCTGGTCGCCGGGCGTTCGAGGCGACTCGGGTCGCCCGAGTCGTCCCGGCGGACCAGCCACGCCTCGGTGATGTGGGTGAACATCGCCTCGGCCGCGCCCGTCGGGTCGTGGGCGGCGATGTGTTCGTACACCGCCCGGTGACCCTGGTTCGAGGCCACGCACAGGGCGCGCTCGCTGCGGCCGGTGTAGCGGGCGGTGTTGATGACCTGGCCCTCCAGTGCGCGCACCACGCCCCGCGCGATCCGGTTCCCCGACGCCTGCATGACCGTGTCGTGGAAGATCCGGTCCTGCTCGCGGTAGGCGACCGGGTCGTCCACCAGCTCGTCCATGCGTTCCACCAGGGCGCGCAGGCGGTCGATCGTGTCCTGGTCGGCGGTGCGCGCGGCGACGGCGGCCATGTCCGACTCCAGCAGGCGCCGGGTCACGACGACGTCGTCCAGGACCGCCAGGGTGTCGTCCTGGGCGATGGTGGCGGCGAGGACGAGCTCGTCGAGCAGGTTCCAGACCGCCGGCGGCGTGACCGTGGTGCCGGAGCCCTGGCGGACCTGCACCAGCCCCTTCTCCTGCAACACCTTCACCGACTCGCGGATCACCGTCCGACTCACCGAGAAGGTCTCGCACAGCACCGGCTCCGGCGGCAGGACCGTCCCGGGCGGGTAGACGCCGCGCACGATCCGCTCCACCAGCTCGGCCGTGACCGCCTTCGCCAGGGTGGCCGGGCGGCGCGGCCAGGTGGTGGGGGCGTCCCCGGTCGGGCGCCCGTCGGTCGCGGTCATCGTGCCTCCGTCGCGCTCACGGTTGCGCTCAGTATAGGGAAGGGTGTGGACATATGACGTCATATGAATGTCGCTTGATGGTGTGATCCGCACCCCGCCGGTGGGGAAGGCGCCGGCGCGGAGGCGTGTCGAGGCCTCCGCGCCGGGTTGCCTTGCTCGGGCTCGCCCGACCCACCACTCGACCGCCGCGTGCTTTCCCGCCGAAGGCGTCACGCCCGAAGGGCGGGGAGCTCTTGCGTTCCGCCAAGCGGCAGCGACCACGGGAAGGGCCTCGGTTTCTTTCCCCGT
>NZ_JBBEGC010000172.1:0-12601 GCF_037401995.1 Saccharothrix sp. CCNWYY140 | reverse complement strand
ACGGGGAAAGAAACCGAGGCCCTTCCCGTGGGCGCTAGCCGCTTCGGCTCGCGCCTTCGGCGCGTAGCACCCTTCGGTCGAGGGGATTCCTGGGGCTTTGGTGGCATCAGTTGGGTTCGCTGAGGGCCTGAAGGGTGGCGGTTAGTTCAGCGCGGGCGGCGGTTTCGATTATTTTCAGGCCGTGGGAAGCGGCCAGGTCTACCGCTCTGGTAGCCAGGGCCTTGGCCTCCACGGGCTCGCCGCGCAATCGTCGTACGCCCGCCAAGCCGACCAAGGCGTTGGCCTCGCCAAAGCGGTATCCGATGTGACGGGCCTTGGTCAGAGCCTGTTGGTACTGCTCGTCCGCCGTCCGCAGATCGTTCCGAGCCCGGTTTGTCGCAGCCAGTACAACCAGCACATTCGTGGTAGTGCGCTGGTCGCCGTCTTCGGCCAGCTCCGCCAAGGCCCGGTTGGCCAGGTTCAGAGCTGTGTGGTGGTCGCCCAAATCCAAATGGACAGCGGCGGCGGTTTCCAGAGCTCGGGCGGTCGACTCGCGGAAGCCCGAATCCTTGCTCAGACGCAGAGCCTCATCCAAGTGGGACAGGGCGTGGTCGGGGTTGCCGCGCAATCTCGCCGTCAAGCCCAGCAGCGTTCTTGCCGAGATCTCACTCGCCTGATGCCCCCGTTCGACGCTGATCGCCAGCGCCTCTTCCAGCAAGTCCTCCGCTTCGGTCAGTTCCCCGGTGTCGATGGCCAGCACGCCCAAGCCGGTCAGGACGGCCGCTTCGCTCTTCGTGCAGCCGGACTCGCGGGTCAGGGCCAGGCAGGTCTCCAAGTCGTTGCGAGCACCCGGGAGGTCCCCGGCGTCCAACCTGACCAAGCCGAGGCTGCCGCGCACGCCCGCCTCGGAGTGGTGGTCGCCGGCGGCGCGGTGGAGTTCTACGGCTCGGTTGTAGTGGGCGATCGAGGTGGGGAAGTCGCCCAAGCGCCAGTAGAGGGTGCCCAGGTTCTGGTGCATCGCGGCCTGACCGGCACGGTCCTGGTGGGCCGATGCCGCGTCCAGGCCGGTGCGGGCAGCGGAGAGCCATTCGGTGACGTGTTTGCCGATCCACAGGTAGCCGCGCAGGCCGTCGGCCAGTCGCCAGGACACGTCGGCGGGGCCTTGTTCGGCTGCGGAACGGATGGCGGCGGTGAGGTTGGGGCGTTCGGCGTCCAGCCACGCTCTCGCCTGGGCGGCGGTCTCGATGCGAGGTAGCCGTACTGCGACGTCGTCGGAAGGTGGCAGGCGCATCAAGTCCGGGTAGAGCAATTCCGCGCAGTGGTCCACGGCTCGGACGTAGAACCGGAGCAGGCGCACCCGTGCGACGGCTGCTTCCTCGGCGGGGGCAGCTGGGCCGGTCAGGGCCTCGTGCCTCCGGTACCGGCCGCCGTGGGCCTGGACCAGGCGGGCTGCCGCCAGGCGGTTGAGCAAGCCCGCTGCGGCGTCGACCGGGATGTCGGCGGCGTTCGCGGCGGCTTCGGCGGTGATGTCCGGTCCCGGCACCACGCCGAGCAGCCCGAACAACCGCCGCGCGGGCTGGGGGAGGGCGTCGAGAGCGGCATCCACGGGGTGGCGGTCGCCCAAGCGGTGCAGGAAACGGGACATCGGGGCGTCGCCGACGGCCGCCGCCGCGACGCGCAGGGTCAACGGCAGGCCGCCGCAGCGCTCCGCCAGGTCCCGCGCGGCCGGGCCGGTGTCGCCTAGCAGGTCCAGGGACTCCTCGGTGGTCAGCACGTCGAGGGCTACGCGGCGGGCACCGTCGACGGCGATCAGGCCGCGCAGGTCGTCCCGGCTGGTCACCAGCACGGGGCAGTCGGCCGTCCCGGGCAGCAGTGGCCGGACCTGGTCGGGGGCGGCGGCGTCGTCGAGGACCAACAGCATCCGGCGGCCGGCTAGCAGGGTGCGGAACAGGGTGCCCTGCTCGTCGACGTCGACCGGGATCTGTTCGGGTGGCACGCCCAGGGCGCGCAGGAAACGGGTCAGCACGTCGGCCGTCGCCGGTCCGCGGCCCGCGCCGCGCAGGTCCGCGTAGAGCCGGCCGTCGGGGAACCGGTCGCGCAGTCGGTGGGCCACGTGCACGGCCAGTGCGGTCTTGCCGACGCCGGCCGGTCCGGTCAGGGCCACCACGGGCACGGCGGTGCCGGTCGGGGCGATGAGGTCGGTGACGCGGGCGACGGCGTCGGCGCGGCCCGCGAAGTCGGGCACGTCCGGCGGGAGCTGGTCGGGCACGTCGGGGTCGGACGGTCCGGTCGGGGCGGCCAGTGCCGGGTCGCCGACCAGGATCGCCCGGTGCAGCGCGCGCAGCTCGGGGCCGGGGTGCGGGGCCGTTCGGAACGCCTCCAGCGCCTCGGCCTGCCTGCTGCACCGGTAGAGCGCGGTCATCAGCTGCGCCCGGAACCGCTCCCGCTGCGGGTGGTCGGCGGTCAGCGCGCGCAGGGCGGGCACCAGGCGCTCGTGGTGGCCCAGAGCGAGTTCCACGTCGTTGCGTTCCTCGTGGACGGTCAGCAGCCGCTCGCCCAGCCTGGGCGCCTCGTCGCGGCGCAGCGCCTCGGAGGGGACGTCGGCCAGCGCCGGACCCCGCCACAGGGCCAGCGCGTCGGTGTAGAGGTCGGCGGCGCGGGCGGTCTCGCCGGCCAGCGCCGCACGCCGCGCCAAGCCCGCCGCGGTGGCGAACCGGTGCACGTCCACCTGCTCCGGCGAGACCACCAGGCGGTAGCCGTCGGCGGTGGTGCGGATCAGCGAAGCGTCCCCCAGCAGGTGGCGCAGCCGCATGACGTAGGTCTGGAGGGTGCCCCGGGTCCGGGCCGGCGGGTCGTCGCCCCACAGGAACCCGACCAGCTCCGCCACGGCCACCGCCCGGCCCGCACGCAGGGACAACGCGGCCAGCAACGCCCGGTGCTTGCCCGCGCGGACCGGCACGGGTCGGTCCCCGATGCGCACGTCGAGGGGGCCGAGCAGCCCGAACCACGGACCCGACCCGACAGCCATCCCGTCCGTTCCCCGCCCTCCGCGCGTGGCCGCTGACGGCCCGTGTCATCGCCGCGTCAGCGATACGACAGCGCGCTCCGGCAGTCTTGAGCACGTCCCGGTTGGGGGACCGGGACAACAGAACTTCTCGAATCCGCGCCAGCGGATAACGAACACTGGGGGTCGAGTGGCCCGCACCGTTCAGGTGCGGGCCACTCGTCTGTTACCCGGACACTGTAGCGCCGATCACACCGCAGTGGTCTCAATTGGCGCAAGATCCGACACTCCCGCGCCACGGCGGGTGGCGCGGGAGGACGGGTCAGGCCGAATAGATGGCTTCGATGTCCTGCTTGTAGGTGCTGGCCACGACCGAACGGCGCAGCTTGAGGCTCGGGGTCATCTCGCCGCCCGCCTCGGTGAAGTCCACCGGCAGGATGCGGAACTTCTTGATCGCCTCCGCCTTGGACACCGCCTGGTTGGCCTCGTCCACCGCCGCCTGGATCTCCGAGCGCAGGGTCTCGTCGTCGAGCAGGTCGGCCACCGACGCCGACGCCGGCTTGCCGTTCTGCTCCTTCCACGCCGGGAAGAACTCCGGGTCGATGGTGATCAGCGCGCCGATGAAGGGCTGCGCGTCGCCGACGACCATGCACTGGCTGATCAGCGGGTGCGCCCGGAGGCGGTCCTCCAGCACGGCGGGGGAGACGTTCTTGCCGCCGGCGGTGACGATGATCTCCTTCTTGCGGCCCGTGATCTTGAGGAAGCCGTCGCCGTCCAGCTCGCCCAGGTCGCCGGTGTGGAACCAGCCGTCCTCCAGGGCCTCGCCGGTCGCGGTCTCGTTGTTCCAGTAGGACCGGAACACGATCTCGCCCTTGATCAGGATCTCGCCGTCCTCGCCGATGCGCACCGACGTGCCCGCGACCGGCCGGCCGACCGTGCCCACCCGGAACGCCGCCTCGGTGTTCACGCACGCCGCCGCGCTGGTCTCGGTCAGGCCGTAGCCCTCCAGCACCGGCACGCCCACGCCCCGGAAGAAGTGCGCCAGCCGCTCGCCCAGCGGCGCGCCGCCGGACACCGCCGCGATGCACCGGCCGCCCAGCGCCGCCTGGAGCTTCGAGTAGACGAGCTTGGAGAACAGCGCGTGCTTGACCTTCAGGCCCAGGCCCGCGCCGCCACCGGACTGCGCCTGGCTGTAGGCCACGGCGGTCGCCTCGGCGGCGTCGAAGATCTTGCCCTTGCCCGCCGCGTGCGCCTTCTGCTTCGCGCCGTTGTAGACCTTCTCGAACACGCGCGGCACGGCCACCACGAACGTCGGCCGGAACGACTGGAGGTCCTCGACCAGGTTCTTCACGTCGGCGGTGTGGCCCAGCGTGACCCGCGTGTAGAAGCCGCACAGGGCGATCGCGCGGGCCAGGATGTGCGCCAGCGGCAGGAACACCAGCAGCGACCCGCCGGCCTGCATGAGCTGCGGGAACGCCGCGATGTCGGCCCGCACCTCCGACAGCAGGTTGCGGTGGGTCAGCTCGCAGCCCTTGGGCCTGCCGGTGGTGCCGGAGGTGTAGACGATCGTCGCGGTGTCGTCGGCGCCGACCTCCTTGCGCCGCGCGCGGGCGTCCTCGTCGGACACCGACGCGCCCAGTGCGGTCAGCTCGTCGATCGCGCCCGCCGAGTCGCCGTTCGGGCCGTCGATGGCCCACACGCTGCGCACCTCGGGCAGGCCCGCGACCACGGAGTCGACGGTCGCGCGGTGCGCCGGGGTCTCCACGATCACGGCCTTGGCCGCCGAGTCGGACAGGATCCACTCGACCTGCTCGGCCGAGGAGGTCTCGTAGATCGGCACCGTCACGCCACCGGCGTGCCAGATGGCGAAGTCGAGCAGGGTCCACTCGTAACGGGTCTTGGACATCAGGCCGACCCGCTCGCCGGGCTGGAGGCCCGCCGCGATGAGGCCCTTCGCGACCGCCAGCACCTGCGCTGCGAAGTCGCGGGCGGTCACGTCGACCCAGGTCCCGTCGACACGGCGGCGGAAACTGACGGCGTTGCCGAAGCGCTCCGCGTTGGCCCACACCATGTCGGTGAGGTTCTCCTCGGCGGCCACGGTCGCTGTGGCCGGGACGCTGAACTCGCGCACGTCAACCTCCGGACGGTTGTTTGTTACCGGTGAGGCAACTTAGCGTGTGATTCCGGCGATAAACAGGCCGGAGGTCGGTTCCGTGACCGTGTCGTGGCACTCTTCCCACCCGTGCCGAGCGTTGACGTGGTGGACGAGACTTTCCTCGCGGTGCCTCCCGAGGTGGTCGTGAGCGCCTTCGCCGAGCCTGCCGACTGGGCGCGGTACTGGCCCGACCTCATTCTGGACGTCTACCTCGATCGGGGCATCCAGGGACTGCGCTGGACGGTGGCGGGGGCGTTGGTCGGAACGATGGAGGTGTGGCTGGAGCCGGTGCTCGACGGCACCCTCCTGCACTACTTCCTCCGGGCCGACCTGCCGAGCGGGGCGCCGCCCAAGCGGGTCCGGCAGGAGGTCCGCCGCCGCCAGCTGGCCGCCAAGGAGGTCTCGCTGGGCCTCAAGCTGACCTTGGAGGCCGGGCGGGCTCCCGGTGTGCCACCCGCGCTGCCGTAGATTCGACACTCGTGCGGGTACATGTCGTCTCGGACGTCCACGGCAACGCCGAGGCCCTCGCCCGAGCAGGCGATGGCGCGGACGCGCTGGTGGTCCTGGGGGACCTGGTCGACTTCGTCGACTACTACGACCACGGCAAGGGCATCCTCGGCCGGGTGTTCGGCGCGGAGAAGGTCGAGGTGTTCGCCCGGCTGCGGCGCGGCCGGATGGGCATGGAGACCGTCCACTACATGCGGTCGTTGTGGGCGAGCATCGAGGACCCGGCGTCGGTGGTGCGCGAGGCCGTGCTGGAGCAGTACACCGAGCTGTTCGCGGCGATGACCGCCCCGACCTACGCCACCCCGGGCAACGTGGACAGCCCCGACCTGTGGCCGTCCTTCGCGCGCGAGGGCGTGCACGTGCTCGACGGCGAGTCGGTGGAGATCGGCGGGCTGCGGTTCGGCTTCGCGGGCGGGGCGATCGCGTCCCCCCTGTACGTGCGGCGGCCGGGCGCGCCCTGGTACCCGTACCTGCGGACGGACGACGAGTTCGGCGCGGCCCTGGCGGGGTTGGGCGAGGTGGACGTGCTGTGCACCCACGTGCCGCCGGCGGTGGCCGAGCTGACCTACGACGTGGTGGCGCGGCGGCCGGAGCTCGGGTCGGTGTCGCTGCTGGAGATGATCCGGAAAGTCGGTCCGCGGTGGTCGGTGTTCGGGCACGTGCACCAGCCGATGGCGAAGCGGGTCCGGGTGGGACGGACCGAGTGCGTGAACGTTGGTCACTTTCAGCGAAGCGGCACGCCCTACGTGTTGCGATGGTGAGCAGAACTACCGGGTAGCCTGCCCGCTATGGCCGACGAGTCCACCCAGTCCATCGTGATCGACGCTGATCCCGCGAAGATCGTCGCGGTGATCGCCGACTTCGCCGCCTACCCCGAGTGGGCCAACGGCGTGAAGCGCACCGAGGTGCTGGAGACCGGGGCGGACGGGTACGCGGCGCAGGTCAAGTTCAACATCGACCAGGGGCCGATCAAGGACGAGTACGTGCTGGCCTACGACGAGTGGACCGAGCAGCGGGTCTCCTGGCACCTGGTCAAGGGGCAGATGCAGAAGTCCCAGGAGGGCAGCTACGCCTTCACCCCGCGCGGCGGTTCGACCGAGGTGACCTACACGCTGTCGGTGCAGCTGGTGGTGCCGATGATCGGCCTGTTCCGCCGCAAGGCGGAGAAGATGATCATGGACACCGCGTTGAAGGAGCTCAAGCGCCGGGTGGAACACGCTGGATGAGCGCACGCCTGCTGCTGTTCACCGGTAAGGGCGGGGTCGGCAAGACGACCTTGGCCGCCGCGACCGCCGCCGCCCTGGCCGCCGGCGGGCGCAAGGCGCTGGTGGTGTCCACCGACCCGGCCCACTCCCTGGGCGACGCGTTCGGCGTGCCGCTGGGCGGCGCCGTGTCCGAGGTGGACGGCGGTCTGCACGCCGCCCAGATCGACCCCCGGTCGCTGGTGGACGACGCCTGGCGCGAGCTGCGCGGCCACCTGCGGACGGTGCTCGCGGGCGCGGGCGTGGACGAGTTGGCCGCCGAGGAGCTGACCGTCCTGCCGGGCGTGGAGGAGCTCCTGGCGCTGACGGAGGTGCGGCGGCTGGCCGGGACCGGGCCGTGGGACGTCGTGGTCGTGGACTGCGGTCCGACCGCGGAGACGCTGCGGCTGCTGGCGCTGCCCGAGGCGCTCGGCTCCTACCTGGAACGGCTCTTCCCGACGCACCGGCGGGTGGTGCGCGGGCTGCTGGCGGGGCTCGCGGGCAGCACGTCGGTCGAGCGCTGGGACGCCACCGCGGACGCGCTCGGGCGGCTCGCGGAGAGCCTGGAGCAGCTGCGGGCGCTGCTGACCTCGCCGGCCACGAGCGTGCGGCTGGTGCTGACGCCGGAGCGGGTGGTCGCGGCGGAGACCCGGCGGACGGTGACCGCGTTGGCGTTGCAGGGCATCCGCGTGGACGGCGTGGTGGCCAACCGGCTGGTGCCGCACCCCGGCGCGGCGCGCGGCGCGGCGGCGACCTGGATGCGGACCCGGCGGGCCGAGCAGGACGCGGTCCTGGCGACGCTGGGCGACCTGGGCGCGGTGCGGTGCGTGGAGCACCGGGCGGGCGAGCCGGTGGGGTTGCCGGCGCTGCTGGAGATCGCTTCGAGTCTTTACGGGGACGCCGACCCCTTGGCCGGGGCGTCGGCGGAGGGGCCGCTGGTCGACGTGGTGCGCGTCGACGACGAGTACGAGCTGCGGCTGGCCGTGGCGGTGGGGGATTCGGACCTGGATCTGGTGCGCGTCGGCGACGACCTCGCGGTGACCGTGGACGGGCGGCGCAAGCTGGTCGCGCTGCCGTCGTTGCTGCGGCGGTGCGTGGTGGTCGGCGCGGAACTGGACGAGACCGGGTTGGCGGTGCGCTTCCGCCCCGACCCCGACCTCTGGATGCGGTGATGGACGCCAAGCTCGCCGAAGAACTGCGCCTGCTGCTCGACGCCGCCGCCGAGCGCGCCCAGCCGTGGCTGCACAAGCTGTCCGGGGAACCCGGCGAGCACGATCCCGGGACGTGCGGGTGGTGCCCGCTGTGCAACGCCGTCGCGCTGGTGCGCGGGGACCGGTCGGAGCTGGCGGCGCGGGCCGCCGAGCACGTGGCCGGGCTGATCGCGGTGCTGCGGGCGGCGCTGGCCGAGCCCGAGCCCGCCCCCGCTTCCCCGGAGGAGGAGCCTGCGAAGCCGCGCGTGCAGCGGATCCCCGTGGTGCGGAAGGGGTCGACGCCTTGCTGACCGTCGGTGTCGACGTCGGCGGGACCAGCGTGCGGGCCGGGGTGGTGAACGCGGACGGCGCCGTGCTGGACACCGCGCGGGCCGCGACGCCGTCCGGCGAGGAGTCGTTGGAGGAGGCGATCGGGGCGGCCGTCGCCGAGGTCGCCTCGCGGCACAAGGTGTCGGCGGTGGGGTTGGCGGTGGCCGGGTTCGTCACGCCCGACCGGCGGAGCGTGCGGTTCGCGCCGCACCTGGCGTGGCGGGACGCGCCCGTGGCGGACCGGATCGCGGCCCGGGTCGGGATGCCGGTGGTGCTGGAGCACGACGCCAACGCGGCGGCCCTGGCCGAGCACCGGTTCGGCGCGGCGCGGGGTGCGGGGATCGCGGTGCTGGTCGCGATCGGCACCGGCATCGGCGGGGCGCTGCTGATCGACGGCAAGGTCTTCCGCGGGGCCCACGGGGTCGCGCCGGAGCTGGGACACCTGCGGCTGGTGCCCGACGGGCGGCCCTGCCCGTGCGGCAAGAACGGGTGCTGGGAGCGGTACTGCTCCGGGACGGCGCTGACGACGACGGCCGTGGAACTGCTGGCCCGGCACCCCGGGGTGTCGACGTTGATGGCCCGGGAGGCCCTGGGCGACTCGCGGGCCGTGACCGGTCGGCGGGTCGCGGCGGCGGCCCGGGACGGCGATCCCCTGGCGAAGCGGGCGATGGCCGACCTGGCGCGGTGGCTGGGCGAAGGGCTGGCGCTGGTCGCCGACGTCTACGACCCCGAGGTGGTCGTGATCGGCGGCGGGGTGTCGGAGTCCGCGCCGCTGTTCCTGGACGACGCCCGGGAGCGGTACGCGGCGGTGGTCACCGGCGCGGGGCACCGGCCACTCGCCCGAATCCGGACCGCGCAACTGGGCGATGACGCGGGCATCGTCGGGGTGGCGACGTTGGCCCGGGAGTTGGCGCCCAACCGGTCCGCGCGCAACGGTCGCCGCTGAAGGGGTTCGAGGCAGCCCGTTCGGGGAAGGCTTCTACAGGACCGCCCCGTCGTCCCAGCCGGAGTCCGGCGGAGGGCCGTTGCGGATGCGGAGGACCAGCCAACCGGCGCCCGAGCACAGCACGATCAGGGCCAGCGGGGTGCCGATGGCGGAGGTCAGGCCGAACAGGCCGGGCGCGACCAGGAGCACCACCCCGAGCAGCATGATCAGGAGGGCGGCGATCGTGCCGGCACGCAGAGCGGGCAGCGGCGGCGGCTCCGGCGGCACGAAGTGGTCGTTCGGGTCGTCCTCTTCCTCGTCGTCGTCCGCCGTGGCGACGGCGGGCTGCCCCTCCGGCCGCGTCGGCCGCGCGGGTTCGGCCTCGGTCTCGTCCTCGTCGAAGGGTTCGGGGTCGGACCACGTCCGGCCCACGCCTTCGCGTTCGAGCCCGGCCACGATCTCGGCGAACGTGGCGTCCACGTCCTCCGGTCCGTCCGTCGGGTCCCGTCGGGAGTTCATCGGCGTGTTCCAACCCCTCCAGGCGCGTCCTCTGCCAGGGTTCATCGTCCCACGAGCCCGTTGTGTTGCGGATTACGGCAGCCGGTGGGACTTGCGACCGTACCGCCCGCACGAGGGTCTTCGTTGTGCCTGGTGCGGTCGGCTCCGTAGGCTGGCCGCCGGGGAACGAAGCACGTCGAGGAGGCGCTCGCAGCAGTGCTCTACTGGTTGATGAAACACATCTTTCTCGGGCCGCTCCTGAACCTGTTCTTCCGACCGAGGATCATCGAGGGCGCGGAGAACATCCCCAAGGAGGGCGGCGCGATCCTGGCGTCGAACCACTTGGCCGTCTCCGACTCGTTCTTCCTCCCGCTGAAGCTCTCCCGCCGGGTCACGTTCCCCGCGAAGATCGAGTACTTCACCGGCAAGGGCCTCAAGGGCGCGTTCCAGCGCTGGTTCTTCTCCGGCGTCGGGCAGGTCCCGATCGACCGGTCCAGCGCCTCGGCCGCCCAGGCCGCGCTGGACACCGGAGTCCGGATCGTCCGCGAGGGCAAGCTGCTGGGCATCTACCCCGAGGGAACCCGCTCGCCCGACGGCCGCCTGTACAAGGGCAAGGTCGGCGTCGCGTGGATCGCGCTGGAGTCCGGCGCGCCGGTCATCCCGGTCGCCATGTTCGGCACCGACAAGGCCAACCCCATCGGCTCGAAGATGTGGAAGCCGTACCCGATCCGGATCAAGATCGGCAAGCCGCTGGACTTCTCCCGCTACGCCGGGCTGTCCGGCGACCGGTTCGTGCTGCGGTCGATCACCGACGAGATCATGTACGCCCTGATGGAGCTGTCCGGCCAGGAGTACGTGGACGTCTACGCGGCCAAGGCCAAGGAGGTCGCCGCGCCGGCTCCGGAGGCCGATCGGCTGCCCGAGACGAAGGCGGGCTGACCGGCACCCCTAAGGTTGGCGGGTGCGGTTCTTCTACGACTGTGAGTTCATCGAAGACGGGGTGACCATCGACCTCGTCTCCATCGGCGTCGTCGACGAGGAAGGCCGCGAGTTCTACGCCGTGTCCACCGAGTTCGACCCGGACAAGGCCGGGCCGTGGGTGCGGGCCAACGTGCTCAACCAGCTCCCGCCGCCGGCGGACAAGGCGTGGCGCAGCCGCGAGCGGATCCGGCGCGACCTGCTGGAGTTCCTCGGCGGCGCGAAGGCCAACCGGGACGACATCGAGCTGTGGGCGTGGTTCGCCGCCTACGACCACGTGGCCCTGGCCCAGCTGTGGGGCCCGATGCCCGCGCTGCCCCGCAGCCTGCCCCGGTTCACCCGTGACCTGCGGCAACGCTGGGAGGACGTGGGCAAGCCCCGCCTGCCGCAGGCCCCGGCCGACGCGCACGACGCCCTCGCGGACGCCCGCCACAACCTCGCGCGCTGGAAGGTGATCGAGGCCGAGCGCGCCCGTCGGGGGTTCGTGTTGCGCTGAGGTTGCGGCCCGGGGTCCGAAAGGTGGGACCCTGCCTTGCTGCACCGATCCAGGGCGTGTCAGTCTTGGGTGACCCACGCCACGAAGAGATTGGCTAAGCAAATGCGCATCGGTGTGCTCACCGGCGGTGGTGACTGTCCCGGGCTGAACGCGGTCATCCGCGCGGTCGTCCGCAAGGGCATCGAGGCCCACGGCTGGGAGATCGTGGGGTTCCGCAACGGCTGGCAGGGTCCCGTCGAGGGCCTGTCCAAGCCCATCGGGCTCGCTGACGTCGAGGACATCCTGACCCGGGGCGGCACGATCCTGGGCTCCTCGCGCACCAACCCGTACAAGCTCGACGGTGGTGTCGACAAGATCCGCAAGGTGCTCGCCGACCAGGGTGTCGACGCGTTGATCGCGATCGGCGGCGAGGACACGCTCGGCGTGGCCAAGCGGCTGACCGACGACGGCATCGGCGTCGTGGGCGTGCCGAAGACCATCGACAACGACCTCGGCGCGACCGACTACACCTTCGGCTTCGACACCGCGGTCCACATCGCCACGGAGTCGATCGACCGCCTCCGCACGACGGCCGAGTCCCACCACCGGGCCCTGGTCGTCGAGGTCATGGGCCGGCACGCGGGCTGGATCGCCCTGCACTCCGGCCTGGCGGGCGGCGCGAATGTCATCCTGGTGCCGGAGCGGCAGTTCAGCGTCGAGAAGGTCGTCGAGTGGGTGGAGCGGCGCTTCGAGCGCCAGTACGCCCCGATCATCGTCGTCGCCGAGGGCGCGGTGCCCGAGGGCGGCGCCGAGGTCCTGCACTCCGGCGAGAAGGACGCCTTCGGCCACGTCCGCCTGGGCGGCGTCGGCACCTGGCTGGCCGAGGAGATCGCCGAACGGACCGGCAAGGAGTCCCGCGCGGTCGTGCTGGGCCACACCCAACGCGGCGGCATCCCGACCGCCTACGACCGCGTCCTGGCAACCCGGTTCGGCCTGCACGCGGTGGACGCGGTGGCCGAGGGCGACTTCGGCGTGATGGTGGCCCTGAAGGGCACCGACATCGTCCGCGTGAAGCTGGCGGAGGCTACGGCGGAGCTGAAGACGGTCCCGCTGGAGCGGTACGCCGAGGCCGAGGTTTTCTTCGGCTGAGCAGTAGGAGTTGTAGTGGAGGGCGCCCGCCGATCCGTCGGCGGGCGCCTTTCGCTGTCCCGCGCGCAGCGCGGTTGTTCGCGCGCGGAGCGCGTTCTTTGCGCGCGGAGCGCGCGGTAGGTGTTACCTACAAGTGGAGGGCCTCGGTTCCCCCACCGTATGGCCTGCCC
>NZ_JBBEGC010000171.1:0-12781 GCF_037401995.1 Saccharothrix sp. CCNWYY140 | reverse complement strand
GCCGATGGTACTGCACTCGTGAGGGTGTGGGAGAGTAGGACGCCGCCGAACATAACTTCCCCGTAGGGGGCACTCGACACCGAGTGCCCCCTACGGGTTTTTTGCGTTCAGGACGAGGTGATGGCCTCGGCGAGCGCGGTTCCGGACAGCCACGCGGTTTCGATCCGGGGATTGCCCCAGGCGTCCCCGGCCAGGCCGATGCGGTCCGCGCCGAAGTGGAAGGGGCGGTCGCCAGGCGCGGAGGGGCGAGCGAAGTCCCAGCGCTGCACGCTGCCGGACAGACATCGTTCGGGCAGGTCGAGCAGGTCGCACACCGCCGACTCCACCTCGTCGGCGGTGACCCGGTCCCGCTCCAGGTCGGCGGTCGCGAACCGGTCGGCGGCCTCCGCGGTGGAGTGCGCGACCAGCACCGGCGCACCGTCCCCCCGGCGGCTCCCGTCGTCGAAGAGGGTCGTCAGCACCGGGTGGTCGTTGACGAACGCGCCGTCGAAGTCCCACCACCGCGAAGCGAACCGGAACACCCCCGCGAGCGACGGCAGCCACACCTGGCTCCGCGCCACCGCCAGGGTGTCGCCCAGGTCGGGGGAGAGCAGCCGGGCCGCCTCCGGGCCGGGCATGGCCAGCACAACGGCGTCGGCCGCCTCACCGTCCACGCGCGGGCCGGGCTCGACCCGCGAAACCCCGTGCCACAACCGCACGTCCAGGCCGGCCGCCAGGTCCGCCACGAGGGACTCCAGACCGCCCGGCGCGGCCCACCGCACGGGTCCGGTGGTCGAGCTCCAGCCGGCGGGGGAGTGCACGGCGAACGTGTCGGTCCACTCCCGGGCCAGCCCGGCGGACCGCCACCCCTCGACCACAGCGGCGAACCGGGCGTCGGACACGGTGAAGTACCCGGCGCCGGTGTCGACGAGCCGCCCTTCGCCCGATTCGGTGCACATCCGGCCGCCGACGGTGGCCCCCCGTTCCAGCACACGCACGGTCACGCCGGCTGAGACGAGGGCGTGGGCGCACGCCACTCCGGCGATGCCCGCGCCCACGACGGTCACGTTCACGGTGTCGTCCTCTCCTGTGGTCGGTCACGGTCCCGACCGGCTCGACCGCTGTCCGGGCGATACCACCCGCGCGACCGGGTGACGTGAGGTCCGCTCCCCTTTCGCATCCCTACCGTTGTTGCCCATGACCGGCAGGTACGCGAACGGGCAGTGGGCGGGGGAGGCTTCGGTGCCGTGGCGACGACGCGGGAGACGGGGCAGGCACGCGCGGGAGAGACCCCCGGCGGAGACCTCGCCGACCTGGGTGTCCGCCGTCCTCGGCGTGATCGTGCTGGTCGCCCTGGTCCTCCTGCTGCTCACCTACCTCTAGCCGGACCCTCACTCGACCGGCCGGAGGTCCCCGGTCGGGAAACGCCGTTCGTTGCGCTCGATCTTGGCGAAGGCGGCCTCGACCAGGTCCACGTCGAGCTTGTCCGCCAAGCGCACGAGGTAGTGCACCACGTCGGCCAGCTCGTCACGCACGTTCCACGCGAGTTCGGGGTCCTCCATCGCCTTGGCGGCCTGCTCGGGCGTGAGCCACTGGAACAGGTCGGTCAGCTCGCCCACCTCCGCCGACAACGCCATGACCAGGTTCTTGGGCGTGTGGTAGGTGTCCCAGTCGCGGGCGGCGGCGAAGCGGCGCAGGGCGTCGCGCAGGTCGTCCAGGTTGCTCATGCCCGCAGAGCTACCACACGGTGGTCGCTGGGCCGGACACCGCGTACCCGTTTGAACGCGGTGCTGAAGGCGAAGCCGTCGGTGTAGCCGACCGCGCGGGCCACGGACCCGACGGTCGCGTCGGGCCGGGCGAGCAGGTCCGCGGCGACGGCCATGCGCCACTGGGTCAGGTAGGTCAGGGGCGGCACGCCGACCGCCGCGGTGAACCGCTTGGCCAGCGCGGCGCGGGACACGTTCGCCTTGGCGGCCAGCTCGCTCACCGTCCACGCGCGGGCCGGGTCGTCGTGGATCGCGCGCAGGGCCGGGCCGACGACCGGGTCGCCCAGCGCCACGTACCAGGCGGGTGGGTCGGCCTCGGGGCGCTGGAACCACTCGCGCAGGGCGGCCACGAGCATCAGGTCCAGCGCGCGGTCGAGCAGGATGTCCTGGCCCGGCCGGTCCCGGCCCACCTCGGTCTTGAGCAGGTCCAGCACGGGGCACGGCTCGTCGTCGTTGGGCACGACCGCGACCTGCGGCAGCGCGTTGAGCAGGCGGTCGGAGACGCTGCCGACGACCTCGTAGCAGCCGGTGATCACGACGGACTCGCCCTCGTCGGTCAGGCCGTAGGTGCGGGTGCCCAGCAGCCACTGGTCGCAGTCGGCGTCGGCGGTGTCCAGCTGGGGCGGGGTGGCCGGGTCGTCGGCGAGGGTGAACGCGATCGGGCCGCGCACCAGCCCCACGTCGCCTTCGCGCAGCCACACGGGGTCGTGGCCGTCGGCGACCAGCCACCCGCCCGCGCCGGCGATCATCACGAGCGTCAGCGGCGCGTCGACGGCGAAGCGCAGGGACCACGGCGGGCTGGCGAAGGACCGGCACAGTTGGGCGCCCTGGGCGCGGACCCCGCGGAGCAGATCGGTGAGAGCGTCCACGTAGACGATTGAACATGCGATCGGGCGTCTCGGCCATGTTCCGTCCAGCACGATCTTGACAGGCTTTCCGGCATGACGACGACTTTGGTGCTCGGAGCGACCGGCAAGACCGGCCGCCGCGTGGCCGCCGCCCTCGGCTCGACCGCCCGTCCCGTGTCCCGCTCCTCGGCCTTCCGCTTCGACTGGTCCGACGCCTCGACGTGGGGGCCGGCCCTGGAGGGCGTCTCGGCGGTGTACCTGGTCCCGCCCGCGAACAACCTGGACGCCACCGAGGTGGAGGCCTTCGTGCCCGCGGCCGTCGCGGCCGGCGTGCGGCGGATCGTGCTGCTGTCGGCGCGGGGCATCGACCCGGCGGACCGCCGCGAGGCCGCCGTGCGCGAGTCCACTGTGGACTGGACGATCCTGCGCCCGACGTGGTTCCAGCAGAACTTCAGCGAGGACTTCCTGCACCCGATGGTGCTGGCCGGCGAGGTCGCCCTGCCGATGGGCGCGGGCGGCAACCCGTTCGTCGACGCGCGGGACATCGCGGATGTCGCCGTGGCGGCCCTGACCACGGAGGGGCACGCGGGCCGGGAGTACGAGCTGTCGGGCCCGGAGGCGATCTCGTTCCCGGACGCGGTGGCCCTGGTGGCGGAGGCGTCGGGGCGCGAGGTGAAGGCGGTGGACGTGCCCGAGGAACCGTTCACGGCGGGCTTGGTGGAGTTCGGCTTCTCCCCGGAGTACGCGGCCGTGCTGACGGGCTCCTTGGCCGCCATCCGCGACGGCCACGACGCCCGCCTGTCCACGGGCGTGCAGGAGGCGCTGGGCCGCGAACCCAGGCGGTTCGAGGACTACGTCAAGGCCGCGGCGGCAGCGGGGGCGTGGGCGTAGGGCGTTCTCGGGGGTCGAGCACCTGCGGTCATGCGGCACGGGTGCTCACCCCACCGGGACTCGAACCCGGCCCTCCCGAGTAGCAGTCGGGTGTGCAGCCAGTTGCACCTTGGGGACGTGCCGAAAGAACGTGGAGGCTCGCCTGAAGCCGAATTCGCGAATTCGGAACGGTGAATTGACGCCAGAATGAGAGAAGCCGCCCGGATCGGTTTCCCGATGGGCGGCTCCCGGCGACGACGCGCCACGCGTCACGTCAGGAGAACCGCTCCCACCAGGGCAAACCAACCCATCCGACCTCGCTGGACGGGCAAGGTGGTCGCACTGTGCTCGCACTCCGAGTGGAGCAGCGAAACGCGCTTGGCGGCCATCACTTCCCCTCTCGGTCTGATCGGTTCGCGTCCGAGTATGCCCGACAAGGTGTGCGGTGCACAATGATTTTGGTCGAATTCGCCGTTCACCGCGGGCGTACCGCGGGCCGGAACAGCGCCAGCGCGGTGAAGAATGCGATGCCCGAGAGCACAGCCGGCAGCGCGAGGGCAGCAAGGTACGCCCACGCCCAGCCGCCGAACCCGATCCCCTTGGCCGCACTGCGCCCACTGGTCACCAGCAGCACGAACAGCAGGCAGGTACAGGCCGAGACAACCGTCGTGCAACCCCACACCGCACCCAGCACACGCCGCGTGACGCGCGCGCCGTTGAGGTCCATGTGGTCGTTGACGACATAGGGCCGCGCCCCGGCCAGGCCGATGGCCGTGAAGAAGCCACAGAGCGCGGCGGCGGCCCCAACCGCCCAGACGATCGAGTTGAACGGGTCACGAGCGGTCGGCAGCCGCAGTCCCGCGACGACGATGACGACGATCAGCACGGCGCCGGCGATGGACAGCGGCACACCGACCGCCGCACACCGGACGCGGATGCGCCGGGCACGTTCCGGGTGCAGGCGCACGTACCGCGGTGGCGGCTGGGCGAGCGGGTAGCTCATGACCCGGGCCGCCAATCCGACCCGTCGCCGTCGACGACACTGGCGTCGGTCAGGCGCGCGGTGTCCGGCATCGACCAGGTGGTGCCGAGGTCGCGGACCTTCTGCCGGATCGCCGTCTGCTCGGTCTCGATCGTGTTGAAGTGCGACTCCAGCGCGAGGACCGTGGCGGAGACGACCGCCAACGAGGCCGCGACCGCCGTGGCCAGCGCGGCGATCGCCGCCGGGATGCCCACCACGGTGCACGCGGTGGCGATCGCGGCCACCGCGCCGACGACCAGGCCCGCCAGCGCGAGGGCGATCGAGGTCCAGAACACGTCGATGGAGTTGGCGAGGCTGTTGAGGGACGCGCGGAGCTGGTTCGCGATGTCCTTGACCGCGGTGAGCCCGGCAGCCTGCGGCGGCACGGTGATCAGGTAGGCGCGGGCGGCGGAGCCTTCCCACTCGACGGTGGTGCGCAGCTTGTCCGGTGCGATGCCGCCGGCGATGTCACCCAGCACGTCACCCACCTCGGCCACCCACCGCTCACCGACCTGCCGCAGCCGGTCGGAGTCGCCCGGTTGGTCCCACAGCCGCGCGATCCGCTCCTGGAACTCGCGGGTCTGCCGCTCCAGCGCCGCCAGGCCGATCCGCGTGGGCGCGATCAGGTGGCGCAGCGGGTCCGGCACCCAACCGAGCACCTGCTCGACCTGCCGGAAGAACTGGTCGACCTGGCTCGCTGCGGTCCGGGACTCGTCGTCGGCGCGTCGCACGAGAGGGTTCATCGCGCGGCCTACCGGACGATCTTGTTCAGGGTGTGGAGGTTGGCCTCTTCCTCACGCTCGTAGGTGTCCGCGGCGGAGCGGAGCGCGGCGCCGAGGTCGCGGAACGCGCGAGCCGCTTGGCCGAGCATGTCGTCGAGAGCGGTCCGCGCCTCCTCGTACGTGCGGTCCAGCCCGCGGTCCACGGCCCACAGGGACAGGTCCGCGCCGGTGAGCGCCAGCCCGCCGATCGCGGCGGACGGGGCGTCCAGGCGGTCGGCGGCGGTCTCCCACGCGGTCGCGTCGGACCGCATCGCGTCGAGTGCGACGGACAGGTCGGTCATGTGGTGAGCCCCAATCGGCGTAGGAGGGTCTCCGGGTCGCTCAGGAGAGCGGTGAGTTCGCTGATGGCGGCGCTGCGCGGCCCGGACGCCGGGCCGTTGGGGGTGCTCCGGGCGTGGAGTGTGGCCAGCACGTCGAGCAGTTCCGACGCGATCTCGGAATCCCGTGCGCGACGGGCCCAGTGCGGGTCGACGGACAGGTCCAGTACCCGGCCGGTTCGTGCCGTCCCCCGCACGTGTCCGCCCCGGCTCGTCACGGTGACGTCCCGGTCGACCACCTCCGCCAACCCCCGGGTGAACGCGTCGAGGTCGGCGTGGACGGCGTCGAGCAGCCGCTGTGCCGCCGCCGGCGTGATCGGTTCGTCGGTCGGTGGGGCGGTGGGGGCGGGTGTGGCGCGGGTTCGGTCGGCTTGGCCCGCCAACGCTCGCACGGTGCCGTCGTTCGCCGCCTCGACCACAGCCGCGCCGAGGCGGCGGGGGTCCAGCGCTGCGCGCCAATCCGGGTCGAGGGTCACCTGCCGCACGCGGCCCGTCTCGTCGACGTCGACGGCCACGGCACCGGTCGCGTCCCGCCCGACGAAGCCCTCCGCCTCGGGGTCCGGCCGCCGGGGCGGTGGACGGTCCCCGAGGTCGTCTTCCTCGAACCCGAACCTGAACGTCTCGCTCACCGCACCCCCTGTGCCGACGACAGCAACTCCGACACCGCGTGGACCAGTCGCGGGTGGTCCGCGGGGCTCAACGTCGACCACTCCCGGCCGTCGCCGGAGGGGCGGCGCGTGAACTGCCAGCGCCCTTCGGCGGTGTCGTAGAAGGACACGGCGTACGGGCCGCGCCTCCTCGGGCCGGGCGCGCCGTGCCGGACCGGGCGCACGGCCGCGCCGAACTGCCCCATCCGCACCACACCCCCGAGCACCGCGCTGATCTTCTGCGCGTCCGGGCGCGGGATCCCGTTGTCCCGCAAGGCCGCCTCCATCCGGGACGCGGAGTCGCCCGCCGTGGCCGCGGCTTTCTCCAGGTCGGCCGCGGGCAGGCTCACCGACCGCGAGCGGGGCATCCCGTGCGGCGGCAGCAGCGACACCACCGACGAGGCCAGCGCGTTCTCGTCGACCTCTTGCAGCGACAGCGTTTCCGCCGTCAGCACGGCCAGCACGCCGTGCCCTCGTCGAGCCGCCGCGACGGCGCGGACCCGCGGCCCGTCGTCGAGCCGCAGCCGCGCGTCGACCTCGTGCTCGGGACGGGCGAGCAGTTCCAGCCACCCCGCGAGGTGGGGGTCCAGGTCACGTCGTGCGGCCAGGCCCCGGGCTTCCAGCGACTGCCAGGCGGTGTCGAACAGGGACCGGCGTTCGTCCAGGGTCGTGCCGTGCGCGGGGATGGCGAGGATCGTGGGGTACTCGCCCAGGCGGAGGTGGTCCCAGCACAGGTCGAACTCGAGCCGGGACAGCGTGAGTCTTCGCACTAGTCGTCGTCCCCGATCACCGGGGGCGACACGCGCGGGATGTCGTCCTCGCCCCAGAGGTCCGCCAACTCCTCCAGGTAGGGCGCGGACTTGTGCTCGACGTCGTCCTCGCCGGGTCCTCGCTGCGGTCCACCGACCACACCACCCGCCGGCGGTGCGCTCACCACACCGCGAGGGGAGCGGGTGTTGTCGGAACCGGCTGGTGGCTGTCCCGTGGCCGGTTGTCCCGGAGCGATGGGGCTCGGAGCGATCGGGGCGGGGCGGGGAGAGCCGGCGGACGGGATGCCGCCGGGGGCCTTCCCGGTCCCGTTGCCGGTGCTGCGGGTCGGTGGAGTGGACCTGGGTGGTGGAGCGGATGCGGGTCGCCTCTGGAAGCCGGCGGGCGGCGGGACGTGGGTCTCCTTCAGCACCGGCGGGACGCTGGTGTTCGGAGGTGGTGGCTGAACCGGCGCCGGCTTGGGTGCCACGTCGGCGGGTGGCTGGACCGCGGAGGTGTTGGTCTCGCCGTCCGGTTGCGGCACGACGGCCGGTGGTGCGATCTCTGGCGGAGTGTCTTGGTGCTTATCGGAGGTTGTCGTGCTGCTCGGCTCGTCGTACTGCCGCGAACGTGGCTCCTGCGGTGTGCTCGGGTCGAAGGTGGGCTCGGCGACCTCCGTGACGACCTGCGGTGGCGGGGTGAACGCGCCGAGCAGGTCGACGGCCGCCGCCGCGCCGTCGCGGTACCCGTTCATGACGCGGACCGCTTCGCGCTTGGCCTCGAGGGCCGCCTGCTCCTGGAGGTCCTGGTCGGTCTGGCCGCCGACCAGGTGCTGGAAGCCCGCCGGGATGCCCCAGAAGTCGTCGTTCGCCGTGGACGTGACCTCGACCGGCTCGGGCATCCGGTCCTTCGCGCTGCCGTAGAAGGAGGTCTGGGCGGCGAAGGCCTGGTGCGTCTCGACACCCGCGACACGGGCGTCCTCGGCCCACTGCACCAGCGGCGCGGAACCGGCGGCGAACTGCTCACCGGCCGCCCCGACCCACACCGCCCGCGAGTCCCGGATCGCCGATTCGAGTTCGCTCTTGGCGTTGCCCATGATGGCGCGGAAGGCGTTCCAGGCGTCGTCGACGGCCTGGGCCGCGGAGTGCCCGGGACCGCCGTGGATCTTGTCGTAGAGCTGGCGGTGCGACTGCGCGTCGAAGTTGTGGTTGCCGATCCCGGTCATCCCGCCCCCCTCACTTCAGCAGGTTCTGCATGGCCGCTTCGGCCAGTTGCCGCGCCCCGTCACAGGGTTTGGGCACCTTGCTGGGGTCCGGCGCGGTCACGGAGAACCCGGCGGCGAGGTACTGCCCGGCTCCGGTGTCGACCATGACGTCGCAGCGTTCCGCGTTCGACGCCACCGTCACGGTGATCGCCGGGAACCCGGAGATCGGGTCGATCTCCTGCGGCCGACCGGTGCGCTTGCCCTCCGTCCACGCCTCGATCCCCTCGGCCATCACGGGCACGAGCGAGCTGGACGCCCGCGTGGTGATCCAGTTGCACCCGGTCGACCTGAGCGCGGCGACCTCCAACGGCTTGCCGGGCCGGTCGATGTCCAGCCGGGCGAGCTGGTCGGCGGTCAGCAGGGTGCAGGGCTCGCGGCCGTCCAGCTTCAGCTCACGCGGTCGGGACGACGCTGGTCGGGTGCCTTCCTCGGTGCTGGTCGGCGTGGCGGGCGCCGTGCGGGGCGAGCCGCTGGTCGTGGGCTCGGCCCCGCAGCCCGCCACGGCCAGGAGCGCGACGACCGCGACGGTCGAACGTCGTGGCATGGTGGTCACTCGCCTCCGTCCACTTGCCCAACCGTGGCCGCATTCGCGTCTTCGACCAGGTCGTAGGTCTTCGCGGTGCTTTCGAGTTGCTCGATGTTGCGATTCAGCTCGCGAATGAACGCCCGGGTGACCGTGATAGCGGTGCTCGCGTTCTCGGTGAACGTGTTCGCCGCGTCTTTCGATACCTCATCCTGCGCAAGCGGGTGCACCGAAAGGCCGGGCTCGTGGTGCTCCAGGAAGAGCTGGACCATGTCCCGCACGGCCTCGTACCTGGCCTTGAGTGCGAGGATGCGGTCCGGCTCGATCTGCATGGTCACCGGTGCGGCGGCAGGACCGGCGGCTCTCAGGAACGGCACACAGCGGAGTATCCCGATGTGTGGCCGGATGCAGAGCGCAATCTTCGGGATTACTGAGAGAGGTCACCCCATCGGACGACGAATAGTCGAGGTTCTCTCGCGGGTGGAATAAATCCTCAGGGGCCCCAGACCTCGATCGCCCGGACCACGAAGGGGGCGTCCGGGACGTAGGTGCCCTTGCCCGGGTACGTCGTGAACTCCGCCTCCGTCGAGCAGGTCGCCCCCTGGTAGACGGTGGCGTCCCGGGTCAGGTTGTTGACGAACGAGCGGGCCACCAGGCCGTCTGGCAGGGGGATGCACTCGCCGGGGTTGGCGGTCTCCAAGTCCAGGCGTGCTGGGCGGCCTGTGTAGTTGGTGTTGGGCCACGCGCAGAACTCGCCTCGGTCGCACGTGGGGGACTCCGGTTGCCTCGCCGACGCTGTGCCGCTGGACGCCAGGGCGGCAGCGGTGAATACCAGCGTGGTCAGCAGGCGGCGGATCGTCATGGTGCGATTGTGTGGGTGGGGTCCGGGGGCGGCCAGTCGACGTCGAGGCGGCCGGCCAGGGCGATGGCGTCGCGTGGGGCCATGACCTTGGCGTCGTTGTCGAAGTAGACGTAGACGTCGTGGGTGGTCGACCATGTGCGGATCTTCGTCGCCCAGCGGTCCAGGGACTTGTCGGTGTAGCCGCTGACGTACAGCTCCTCCTCGCCGTGCAGGCGGATGTAGACGAAGTCCGCCGTCACGTCCTCCAGGTACAGGAACTTGTTGGCGGTGTCAGCGATGACCAGGGCGATGTCGTGCTCGCGCAACAGCTCCGGGAACGCGTCGGTGCGGAACGACTCGTGCCGGACTTCCAGGGCGTGCCGCAGGGGACGGCCGTCGTGGGTGCGGGGGAGGTGGGCGAAGAAGTCGGCCAGCAGGGGTGGGTCGAAGCGCAGGGTCGGCGGGAGTTGCCACAGGAACGGGCCGAGTTTGTGGCCCAGGAGGAAGACGCCGGACTCGAAGAACTTCGACAGGGCCTGCTCGGGGTCGCGCAACCGCTTCATGTGCGTGATGAACCGGCCGCCCTTGACCGCGAACAGGAAGTCGTCCGGGGTCTGCGCGTACCACGTGCGGAAGCTGGATTCGCGTTGCAGCGAGTAGAACGTCCCGTTCAGCTCGACCGAGTTCACCTTGCGCGACAGGTGTTCCAGCTCGCGCCGGTGCGGCAGGCCCTTCGGGTAGAACACGCCCCGCCACGGCGGGTACAGCCACCCGGACGTGCCGATGCGGATCACGCCCACTATTGACCTCCAGTGCGGTGCAGGGTGCAAGTTGGGCGTCATGGACGACCAGACACTCGACGCCTACCTCGACCGCATCGGCGCCACCCGCTCCAGCACCCTCGCCGAGCTGCACGAACTGCACTACCGGTCGGTGCCCTTCGAGAACCTGAGCATCCACCTCGGCGAGACGATCGAGCTGACCGAGGACTGGCTGGTGGACAAGCTCGTGCGCCGGCGGCGCGGTGGCTTCTGCTACGAGTTGAACGGCGGCTTCGCGGCCCTGCTGACCGCGCTCGGGTACGAGGTGGAGATGTTGTCCGCCAAGGTGTTCAACGACGGCGCGTTCGGCCCGCCGTTCGACCACATGGCACTGCGGGTCGGTGACCTGCTGGTGGACGTGGGTTTCGGCCGGTTCACCCTCCGTCCGCTGGACCTGACCAGCCGCGCCGAGCAGCACGACCCGATGGGCGTGTTCCAGCTCGTCGACACGCCGGAGGGGGACGTGGACGTGCTGTTCGACGGGGTCGTGCAGTACCGGCTGGAGTTGCGGGCGCGGGCGCTGGAGGAGTTCCGGGCGACGTGCTGGTACCAGCAGACGTGGCCGGGCTCGCCGTTCCGGCGCGGGGCGACGTGCTCCCTGCCCACCGACGACGGCCGGGTGACGGTGGCGGGGGACAAGCTGATCATCACCTCCGGTGACGAGCGGCACGAGGAGGTCCTGAACGACGCCGGGATCATCGAGGCGCATCGCAAGTACTTCGGCATCGAGTTGGACCGCGTGCCGAGGCTTTAGGAGAGGCGAGCGGCCAGGGCTCGGGCGTCGTGGGGAGCTGCACCCTTCATGGTGTTGTCGAAGTACACGTAGACGTCCTTGGTGCGGGACCACCAGCGGATCTTGGTCGCCCAGCGGTCCAGGGACTCGTCGGAGTACTGGCTCACGTACAGCTCCTTGTCGCCGTGCAGGCGGACGTAGACGAAGTCGGCGGTGACGTCCTCGGGTTCCGGGAAGCGGCCCGCCGACTCGGCGACCACCAGTGCGATGCCCGTGCCCCGCAACAGGTCCGTCACTTCCGGCACCAGCCACGAGCGGTGGCGGACCTCCAGCGCGTGACGGATGTCCGTGGGCAGGAGGTCGAGGAAGGCCGTGAAGCGGTCCGGTTTGTAGGGGAGGGTTGGCGGGAGTTGCCACAGGATCGGGCCGAGCTTGTCGCGCAGGTCGCGCACGCCCGAGTCGAGGAACTCGGCGACCGACTCCTCCACGTCCCGTAATCGGCGGTTGTGGGTGATCTCGCGGTGGGCCTTGACGGCGAACACGAAGTCGTCCGGGGTGCGCGTGTGCCAGGACGTGTAGTCGTTGGGGTTGCGCAGGCCGTAGAACGGGCCGTTCAGCTCGACCGTGTCCAGGACGCGCGAGAGGAAGTCCAGTTCCAGCCGCTGCTGGAGGCCGCGCGGGTAGAAGTCGCCGCGCCACTGGGGGTAGCGCCAGCCGGACGTCCCGACTCGGATATCACCCATAGTAGTCGGTTGTGCCCGGCCCGGTGACGATCGAAACGTGTAGCACCTGTGTAGCACTTCGGCTACGATTGTGGCATGGGTGTCGCAACGATCGGTCAACGCGAACTCCGCAACGACAACGCCGAGATCATGCGGCGGGTCGAGGCGGGGGAGAGCTTCGTCGTGACCCGGAACGGTCGGCCGGTGGCCGACCTGGTGCCGCACGTCGAGGACGGCGCCCGGCCGCGGTACACGCTGGCTGAGGTGCAGGCGGAGTTCCGCAAGCTGCCCCCGGTCGACCTGGACCGCTGGAACGCCGACCGCCGAGCCGACGACGAGGTGTTCGGCGCGGACGACCCGCTGGACGACCCGTGGCGCAGGTGAACCGGATCCTGCTGGACACCTGCGTGGTGATCCGGCTGGAGGACGTCGACTTCGGCGACCTCGCGCGGGCGGAACCGGTGATCAGCGCGGTCACGGCGGCGGAACTGGCGTACGGCCTGGACGTGGACGACCCGGTAGAGCGCTTCGCCCGCACCGAGCGCTACTACGCGACCCTGGACCGCTTCGACGTCCTGCCCTTCGACCTGGCGGCGGCCAAGGTCTACGGCACCCTGGCCGCCCTGGTCCGCCGCTCGGGCCGCAGCCCCCGACCCTGCCGCATGGACCTCCAGATCGCGGCCACGGCGGCGGCCAACGGCATGCCGGTGCTGACCAGCAACGTCAAGGACTTCACCGGCCTGGACCGGGTGGTCGAGGTGATCGGCGTCTACCCGCGCTAGCCCGCCCGCGCCCACGCCCACGCCCACTCCCACTCCCACTCCGCGCGTAGCGCGGTCTTCGCGCGCGGAGCGCGCGGTAGGTGTTACCTACAAGTGGAGGGCCTCGGTTCCCCCACCG